>JAYSRS010000257.1:0-15022 GCA_043720935.1 Saprospiraceae bacterium | reverse complement strand
TCAAGCCGTTTATTATTCGTAAATTGATTGAGCGCGGCATCGTTAAGACCGTAAAATCAGCAAAAAAACTCGTTGACCGCAAGGACAATGTGATTTGGGAAATCCTCGAAAACATCTTGAAAGGACACCCCGTTTTGTTGAATCGTGCGCCAACGTTGCATAGGTTGTCAATTCAAGCGTTCCAACCTCGGTTGATTGAAGGTAAGGCGATTCAGTTGCATCCGCTTGTTTGTGGTGCGTTCAATGCCGACTTTGACGGTGACCAAATGGCCGTTCACGTGCCTTTGAGCCACGCCGCGATTTTGGAAGCGCAAGTTTTGATGTTGTCTTCGCACAATATTTTGAATCCACAAGACGGTTCGCCCGTGACTTTGCCGTCGCAGGATATGGTCTTGGGCTTGTATTACTTGACAAAAGAACGCGCTTCGATTCCTGAAAACCCCGTTCGTGGGGAAGGCCGTCGTTTTTACTCTGCCGAAGAAGTCAATATTGCTTACAATGAGCAACAAATTGACTTACACGCAAGTATCGAGTGCCGCGTTCGTCAAGAAGAAAACGGTAAAATGGTATTCAAACGCTTGAAAACAACCGTTGGACGCGTTTTATTCAATCAAGCTGTGCCTGCTGCCGTTCCTTTCGTTGACGTTTTGTTGACTAAAAAGAACTTGAAAGCGGTTATCAGCGACATCATTCGTCGGACAAATTTTGCCGTTACGGCGGAGTTTTTGGATAATATCAAGGAATTGGGCTTCGGTTGGGCATTCCGTGCAGGTTTGTCGTTCCAAATTGCGGATTTGATTACCCCCTCAGTAAAAGCGTCAATTTTGGCGACTTCACAAGCGGAAGTTGATGAAGTTTGGGAGTCTTACAACATGGGTTTGATTACGCAAAATGAGCGTTACAATCAAGTTGTAGATAAATGGACGTCGGCGGATAGCCAAATCACGACGGCTTTGATGAACGAATTGACAACGCACAAACAAGGGTTTAACTCCATCTTTATGATGTTGGACTCGGGTGCGCGTGGGTCAAAACAGCAAATTAAGCAGTTGTGCGGGATGCGTGGTTTGATGGCGAAGCCTAAAAAATCAGGTGACTCGGGACAAGCGATTATTGAAAACCCGATTTTGTCCAACTTTATTGACGGTCTTTCGGTATTGGAATACTTCCTTTCTACTCACGGTGCGCGTAAAGGTTTGGCCGATACGGCTTTGAAAACGGCGGATGCGGGTTACTTGACCCGTCGTTTGGTGGACGTCGCGCAAGACGTGGTAATTCGTGAAGAAGATTGCGACACACTGAGGGGTATCGAAACGTCAGCTTTGAAAGAAGGCGACAAGATTATCGAGCCACTTTGGAATCGGATTCGCGGACGCTATACTTTGTACGATTTATACCATCCCGAAACGGATGCCTTGATTTTAGGCGCTGCTCAATTCATTGACGACGATATTTCGCACGTTATTGAAGCAGCGGGCATTGAAGCCGTAACAATTCGTTCGGTTTTGACGTGCGAAACCAAACGCGGTGTCTGTGCGAAATGCTACGGTCGTAACTTGGCTTCGGGTCGGATTGCTGAAAAAGGCGACGCGGCAGGTATTATAGCGGCGCAGTCAATCGGTGAACCGGGTACGCAGTTGACCCTTCGGACTTTCCACGTCGGTGGTGTCGCTTCGACAACGCGCCAAGAGAATGAATTGAAGGCAACGATGGCGGGTAAATTGGAATTTGATGAAATTCAAACGGTGGGATATACCGACGACAATGGCAAAAACATTGAAGTTGTTATTTCTCGGACGGGTGAAATTCGGATTTTAGAGCCTAAAACGAACAAAGTTTTATCAGCGAACAACATTCAATACGGTTCAACCATTTTTGCGAAAAACGGTCAAGAAGTTCAACGGAATGACAAGATTTGCGAATGGGACCCTTTCAACGCAGTAATGATTGCCGACCGTTCGGGTAAAATCGAGTTCCAAGACATTGAGGAAAACGTGACGTTCCGCGAAGAGCGTGATGACCAAACGGGTTTTGCTGAGAAAATCATCATTGAATCGCGTAACAAACGTAAAATTCCGATTGTCAAAATCGTGGATGAAAGCGGTGATGAATTGAAAAACTTTACATTGCCAGCAGGTGCCTATTTGACGATTGAAGATGGTCAAAGCATCAAAGCGGGTCAACGGATTGTGAAGATTCCACGTCGTTTGCAAAAAATTCAGGACATTACAGGTGGTTTGCCACGTGTAACTGAATTGTTTGAAGCACGTAACCCTTCAAATCCTGCGGTGGTGTCGGAAATTGACGGTATCGTTAAATTGAGTACAACCACAAAACGCGGTAATCGTGAAGTAACGGTTGAATCGAAAGACGGTCAAATTCGTAAATATCTTGTGCCTTTGGCCAAACATATTTTGGTTCAAGATGGTGACTTTGTGCGCTCATGTACGCCGCTTTCGGACGGTGTGATTGCGCCACGCGACATTTTGGCGATTAAAGGCCCGTTTGCGGTGCAGCAATATTTGGTAAATGGTGTTCAAGAAGTTTATCGTTCGCAAGGTATTGCGATTAACGATAAGCACATTGAGGTAATCGTTCGTCAAATGATGCGCCGTTTTGAAATCATTGAGCCGGGAGATACCACGTTTTTGGAAGGTGAACCCGTTGAAAAATTCGAGTTCTCGGAAGCAAATGATGCGTTGTACGACAAAAAAATCGTGGTGGAATCGGGTGATTCTGCTAAGATGAAAGTCGGTGCTTTGGTCACATTGCGTCAAGTGCGGGAAGAAAATTCGTTTTTGAAGCGCAATGACCGTAAAATTATTGAATACCGCGATGCCGTTGCGGCGACTTCAATTCCGTTGTTGTTGGGTATTACAAAAGCGTCTTTGGGTACAGAAAGTTGGATTTCGGCGGCGTCGTTCCAAGAGACAACAAAAGTGCTTTCGACGGCAGCAATTGCGGCTAAGAAAGATACGTTGATGGGCTTGAAAGAAAACGTTATTGTCGGCAAGCGCATCCCTGCGGGAACGGGCTTGAAGGAGTACCAAAATCTGATTGTTACAACCAGATTGGAGTACGAAACCAACAAAGCAAAAGGTTTGTTAGACGACCTTGACATGGATTACGAAGAACAACTCGTAGGCGATGAAGGGGCAATGTCTGATGGTTTTGTGCCAAAATAAGAAGTGTCGTTTTTAAGATAGAAAAAGCCGTTCCAAGCAATTGGGACGGCTTTTTTCGTTTGAAAAGGGCATTTGTACTGAGGGGATAAAAGCGGTTTGTTTTTTATCTAAAATAATGTACTTTTGCCACTAAAATAATTGAAAAATGCGTAAATTCAATACATCTGGTCCAAATATCATTACAGAAGATTACACCTTATCGCGTCTTGAATTGATAGAAAAAGGTAAAAAATTGGTACACACAAACCGCTATTTCACGATTTGGGCACCGCGCCAAACGGGGAAAAGCACGTATTTTCGCTTGCTCGCAGATGCTTTGCATGAAGAAGGATATTTGGTTTGTCATATCAATTTTGAAAATTACATCAACACACCGCTTTCCTCTTTTATGGAACGTTTAGTACTTGCTTTGGAGGAAGATTGGGACATAAGCCTTACGGATTTGGATTTATCACAAGTTTTTCATAAGGTAGAACAGATTAAAGATAAAAAACTTGTTTTAATCATAGACGAGGTAGAGGGCATTAATCGTCAATATTTTGGCGAGTTTTTGCATACAATTCGCAACGCCTATCATTCACGAAGTAAACACGGTTTGAAATCCGTGATTTTTGTCGGCGTCAGCAACATCACGGGCGTGGTTCAAGACAATGCAAGTCCGTTTAATATTTCGGATAGTTTGCAAGTAGATTATTTTACAAAACAGGAAGTTTTTGAATTGTTGACACAGCACGAAGCGGAAACAGGGCAAAAATTTGCCAACGAAGTAAAAGATAAAATCTATGCAATTACCGTCGGGCAGCCAGGACTTGTCAATGGTTTTGCAGCGCGGTTGGTAGAGCTTTTTGCTCAAAAACCGTTGATTGATTACATGGATTATTTGGCTGTAGAAGATTGGTACTTGTACAAAGCCTTAGATAAAAACGTGGCAAACGTGATAAATAAAGCTAAAAAACACCAAAAATTCTTAGAGCAACTCCTGTTTTTAGAGAGAAAAGTGCGCTTTGATATTGACACAGAGGAAATACGTTTTTTTTATACCAATGGACTTATTAGAGACGACGCCGAAGGTAATGTTACCTTTTGGGTACCGCTTTACAAAAAACGGTTGCAAAAATATTTTTATCCAAAAATGAATGGTGAAGCACAGACGATTCAAGCCGATATTTGGGTTGAAAAGTATTTAACTGCTGATAAACAATTAGATATGGATAAAATTATTCGTGAATATCAAGCCTACGCACAAAAACGAGGTTTTCGGCCTTTTTTCGTAACCGATGCAGACGGCAACGCATTAGGTTTGCGCGAAGCGGCTTTGATGTACAGTTTTGAAACGTTTATCCAATCGTTTTTGACGGCTTTAAGAGGTAAAAGTTATTTAGAACCGCACGTTGCCTTGGGACGTAGTGATTTGATTATCAACATTTTAGACAATGAATGGGTGATTGAAGCCAAGATATTTTACAATGCCGCACAATACACCGACGGCAAAGCGCAATTGGCTTACTACATCAAAAGTTTGGGTTTAAACCGAGGCATTTACTTAGTTTTTGTGGATAAACAAGTGACAAATCCGTATATTTTGGAAGGAACAGAAGTGTTTGACGGCGTGGACATCATTACCTACCTTGTCCGTTATGATTTGGAAACAGATTTTTCTGAAATCCGAAAAGCACAATTGCCACCCAAAAAGAAAAAGCAATCGAAATTGAAAAAAAAGTAGTCAAATACTGAGGGGGTGCAAAACTCAAAAGCCTATGCAACACGCGTTGCATGGGCTTTTTTATTGAATGACAAAAAATACTGAGGGGTATAAATTTAGTTCATCAATCCAAAACCAAAGCCCTTTCTTTGAGTTCTTTCTGCAAAACCAAAGCGTAGTTTTCAAAATCAAGGGCATTAAAATAAGAATCTTGGTCGGGCAGATAATTTTGAGGAATGTTTGCGGAGGCAACTAATGCGATACTAATGGGTTCAAGCTGATTGTCTAAATCAAGAAAATAAGAAAAAGGCTGCCCTAAAATAAGCTGTCTGATGGAGGTTTGGCCATCAAAAAAAGATTTTAAATCCTTGGTAGATACTTTAAAAACGAGCCATCTATGCGCCTTAGCGTCGCAATCTGACCATTTATACAAATAAAAATTATCAGACAAAGCGTCTTTGAAGACCGACAATAGCGGGCCTTCATGGTACAATAAATCCCCTTGTTTGATTGGGATAAAATCTAATTTATCTATTCCTATGCTTGATAACTTATTCATTTTAATTGCTTAAGGTGTTTTAAGTTCCTCAGAGTAAGTTTGGTATTTAAACATCGGCTTCTATTTTTGTATGTGATAAATTTCAAGTTACAAAAATAACCTTTTTTTTGAAAAAACAAGCAAAAAAGCCGTTTTATACTGAGGGGGTGCAAAATCTTAAAAATGACAGAAGGGCGGCTATTCGCGTAGCCTCCCTTCCTTTGTTACATCAAAACTAATATTTGGATTACCGTATTAATGTCCTACTTTACATCGTATAATATTTTTCCCCGTGATGCCATTTGCCGTTGTCGTCTTGATAAATGATTTTCACATCTTCCAAGGTTTGTACGGCTATGCGAGTAGCTTCTAAATAATTTTTCAAGTTATCTTGCCAATTTTTTAATGCGACTGCTTTGGGGTTAGTCATAATAAAAATATATTGATTCCAATCACAAATAACGTCTTCATTTTCAATCCAAACATCAACCCACGCGTTGATAGAACCGTCTTTAATTAAGACAGCTTCTTTTTCATATTTTGTTGCCTGCATAATTTATTTTTTTAAGTTCATCGGCTTTATCATATCTTCGATAAATTCAATTTCCCCCATACTTAAATCATATTTTAAGTACAATTGATTGTCAATATCTCCGATAGACTTGCTCCAATCAATATCTGAATCCGATGTGAAATTTTGAAGCGGAACGAATTTATACGTTTTTGATGTACCATGTTGGCTAATTTTTGCTAAACTATGCATAAATCTAGCAAATGTAGTACGAAGATAAATGGATAGATTTTTACTTGAAACATCATTTAATGATAAATCAGCACCAATAACCAAATATGTTTCTGTACAAATTGTATTAGGTTTTCCTACTAATGAATTTTGATTATTATCTTTTAATTCGGTGCCTATGTTATTAGATTCGGGAACATAAACTTTCCACACATCAATCCAATTTATACCTGCGGGAACTTCAGCTTTATCTACATATCCTGTTGCTCCACCTCTTCCATAACACATTACAGGGTTTGAAAGGTTGTCAGAGTTAGGTCTAAATCGCTCATCGTTAATAAAGTATGTTCTGAAACCGAAAGCTTTTGCAGAAGATACATAATTTTCAAAAGATTTAAATTCAGCATGCGCTTTAACTTTTTCTAAAATCCCTATGCCAATGCCATGACGAATAAGAATATCAGAATCCGCTGTTTTCAAAGAACGGAGGCTAATTCGGGGCGATAAATCATTTTGATAAGTAGATACTTTTGTTAAATCTACACTATTGTAGTAGGTATTATCTCGAATGAAAAAACAAATCCCGCCTCTTAAATTGATGTCGTCTTGAAAAATCAAATTTGGTTTCAAGAAGTCATGTAATTCCGATATGTGCACATCGTTCAACATTTGGTCTCTAAAATCATCTAAACCTTTACCTTTACCACCTGCGTACCAACGCGTAGGCATAATGACGGCAATATAATTGGGATTTAATGTTTTTGTTGCATCAACGAAACTATGATAAATAGGTTTTGCGCTTGCTTGTGCGCCGCCGTCCATTTCTTGATACGGCGGATTACCGATGATTGTATTGAAATTCATATCTTTATTATTAATTTTAATTTGTTCGTTATTAATTAAATCGTTCTTTTTAATTAAATCATAAGATGTATAGTTTTGTTCAATGTGATTAACATCTAATTCAAGCAATTTATATACTTTTCTTGTAAATTCATAAGCAATTTTAGACGTTGGAATGGAATAAAAATTATTAGCGATTTCTTTTCCAAATTTTTTATAAACGGCATAAACAAATTCCCCTTGTTTAGCCGCTATATCCAATATTAAAGTTGTGTTTGTAATCGCTTTATCGGGCAAGGCATTAATCATCATATCTGTTACCGCTTCGGGCGTTACAACTTCCGAATCAGATAAACGATTAAATTTTTTCATCGCATTACTTGCTCTTAACATCGGCGATAAAGTTAAATCATTGGCTAAATGATTTATGTTGTGAATTTTATAATCTAATTGCCTTGACGTATAGATGTTAAGATGTTTTTCTAATAGAATTAAAGCATTTTTATTCAAATCTAAATGCGCCGCAATGCGCTGTTGTTCTTTATCGGTATCGAGTTGATTAATAATTTCTTTAAGCGATTTAACGCGTGTATCAATTAAAAAGGCGAAGAATAAAATTCTTGCGTAATACATTGCCAATTTACCTTTAAAATCATTGTCTTCCGTTGCCGTAGCCTCCGAAGTGCTTGATTTTTGCGCTGTTTCATTAGCATTTCCCGTTTTTTCACCCGTTTCTAGGTCATCACCGACCCCCTCAGTATATTTGACCTCAATGCCTTGTTTTGAGCCAATTTTATGTTGTTTTTCTATTTCGGCTCTAATTTCCGCAATATTCAAGAGGTTAAAATCAATACCAATGCTTGTTGCTTCGTCAAAAACACTTCTATTACTTGAATATTTCCGAACGGCATCTAAAATCTCAATCGGTTTAACTTGAACCATTTTACGGTTGTTAATTCTAATAATCGGCGATATTTCTAATTCCCGTTTTATGCGTTCTTCCAATTTATTATTACCATTAGCATCCGTATTGACGTTGTAAATTTGCGCTTTTTGTTCCTGCATTTGAAACACGCGATTCGGATTAAAATCAACTAAAAGCGTTTGTGGTTTCATATTGAATTTAACAACATCACCATTTGGCTCTTTATAGACTTTAATGTATTGATTTTGCAAACGAAATACCGCTTGATCATACTCTTGTGGCGACGCCGTATCTCTAAAATACAACATCGTGTCCCATTCCGCAACCGTGCTACCCGTCAACATTCTATTGACAGTTAATGTAAGCGTTTTAAGGTCTTTTTCTTCACAACCGCTTATTTTTAATTTAATAGACTCGGTATTTTTATAGATTTTATCGCCGTCAACGCCCGAAATATTAATGATTTGGTAATCACTAAGATTTTTAAATTGATTTGTTTTTATTAATTCTTCAAAAGCATCACACGACGCCCGATAAGGTAAAACACAGACAATGTGCCGACACATTTTACCTTCTTTTATCTTGTCATAATCCAAAAAACTTAAAAGATTATCGTCTTGTTGCGAGCCGTCAATTATTTTTAATAAATCAATTATTTCTTGTTCATGAATAAATTTTTTATGGGCGTTATTGTTTTTATCTTTTGTAATGGATTTAGGTTTCAACAGTTCCGAAAAAGCGTAAGTAATGCCGTTTTTTTTCATGTCTTCCATCTTTTTTCGGGAAGATTCATTCGGATTGAAGGCAAAACGAATCATTTGTGGAAATCCATAATAAGGATTGTCCCATTCTTTAATGCTGTCTTTGTTTAAGTTTTTTTCATCCCACTTTTGTTGAGCGTCCGTAATATCCGAAAATTGATAAAAAGCAATGATATCTTCCTCCGTAAATTCGCTATTCATCAATATGCGATAAGGCGTACCCGACAAGTGTATGCGTACTTTCGCATTAATCGTTTTAATTGTTGTCTCTAATTCCTCAATTGTTGTATCATTTAATTTTAATTCATTTTTAATTTCTCCTTTACTTAAATTTAATACTTTACCATATTCCATCGCCCTTGCCCCGAAATGCGATTCATCAATCAAAAGCAAATCAATTGGGTTTTCAAATATTTCTTTATGCTTTGTTTTAATTGCGGCACCTTGCAAGTCTTGTAAAGTGAGAAAAAGCACGATTTTCTCTTTATTTTTCAATTTTTCAGAAATAACGGCGTCGCTTTTCAAAAGTGATTCACTGTCTAAAAACTTATATCCTTCAAATCTTAAATGACTTTGTACCGTTCTTTTCCATTCTTCTTTTACATCCGCTTTTGCAGAAACGACAATAACAAATTGAGCATTCATTTCTTTTGCACAACACATTGACGTAAACGATTTACCAAAACGCATAACGGCATACATCAATAAATTGGTTCTACCGTTTTTAATCGCTTTATTAAAATCATTAATTGTTGCTTGCTGATTTGGTCTTGGTGCGTAATTTTCATTTCTTGGGTACTTGTGTTCAGTACGAATTCGGCTATTATCAAAACTATAATATTGATATTTTGACGCATTGTTTTGATGCTCTTTTTTTATGTCTTCAATGGCCTCTTTTATATCTTCGTTGGTGGCATTTTTGAAAAATTCGTTTGAAAAATGCTCCTTATTTGCAACAGAATCCCGTTCCAAACGCGTTTTTCCCTTGTTATTTTCCAAAAAATAATGAATGGCGTAATCCCTAAAAAACGTGTTATCATTCACTTTCGCCACCTCTTCAAATGTCTTTTCCAAACTAGGAAAAAGCCTTCGCCATTCATTCAACCGCGTTTGAATGGGCCGATAGGTATCGCCGACTTTAAGATAATTAGGAATTGTATGCGTTGTAAAAGCATAAATCCGCGGCTCAACGCGTCCGATAATTAAATTATTAAGTTGTTCAACGTCAATGTTATTTATTTCGGTGCTATTTATTTCAGTCATAATGTGTGAATTATTTAATTCTATTTAACCCAAGTTGCTAGTTACTTTTGCACTGTTTTTTGCTTCGCAAAAAAGGCGTGCAAAAAGGGATTTCTCGGGGCGACGTTGTTTTTTGCTTAAAAAATCGAAGATTTTTTAAGCAAAAAACAACGTCGCCCCGATAGATTTATTTAAAGGGCGTCTTTTGAGCGTAGCGAAAAACAGCCCGTGAATAACTAGCAAGTTGAATTATTTAATTGTTAAAAAGGTCAATAAATTTTATAACCAAACCTAATTTGCCCGTATTTAGGTCTTTTTCTCCCCAATCCATTATTAAACAATATTTACCGTTGTGTTTACGCATATATTTCATATCATAAGATATACAACCTTCACAGTTAATATTTTTTTTAGTTATCTCGCCGAATAAATCTACTTCTTCAGTTTCTTTTGAAAAGCAACTACGCGGCACAACTTGTCTTAAACCATCCATTTGCCAAATATTCCAAGAAATAATGTGGGCAATGTCTTGAATGTGGACAACGTCGGGTTCAGCCCCAAATCTTTCAGAATAATGCTCCATAAACGTATAAAGCAGTGCTTCTCGGGCTAATAAAAGGCTGTCTCCTTGAAATTCATACCCATACGTACCCATAAACGCCTTAGACACCGCCGCTAACCAGGCGTTTTCATCCGTTACATTTTCATTGACAACCCGCAATTTTCTATCAAGCAACCCAATTCTTTTATTGAGGGGAATAAATACGCCCGTTGTGGTATCGTATCTACTTACCAAATACGGTGCTTCGCCGCACGTTATTTCAAGACAATTCTGATTGGCATAATCTTCCCACGTTTTACCTTCGGGAAACGTTATTTTTTCCTCATTTACTTCCCACGTAACTGTACGATTATCAACAACTCGCGTATTGAACACACCTTCTCGACCAAACCAAGCATTGTCAACGCAATTATTTTGGTCGTTGCACAGCCAAGCGGGTGTGAATACTTCGGCCATTTTTTTAACGCGTTTTTGTTGTAAACCTTTATCTTTTTTGACCCTCGGCATGATAACATGACCGTTTTGACCCGTTATAAATTCGGGCATTATTTCCGAAAAAAATTGATAATCTACGCCTAAATGTTCATAATTGTTTGTTGCCCAAAATATATTTTGTTTCGTCGTATGGTCGCGCAACAATGTTTTGAGTACCTCGGGGTATCGTTCAAGTATGTCGTTTTCTAATATATCTACTTCTGCTTTTATCACTTTTTACTTTTTTAAATGAACTTTATGTTTCCCTACACTTGACGCCGATACATCAATTAGTGAAAGATTTATCTTAGTTTTTTTACTTTTGCTATTGTAATACAAAAAGTACAACAAACATACGCCGCTTTCTCTAAATTCAAGTTGTCAAATGAGCTTTTATGATTTTAATCAGGTTTTTGAGGCCCCTCAGTATAAACGCTCAAAAGCCTTGGAAACACGCCGTTTTCAAGATTTTCAACATATATATCTTGAAAAACCTCACTATCGAATAAAAAATATGTTTGGGAATAGTTGAGCGTTTGGGGCAATAGATTTAACTTTGTTGAAAATCTAAAACGAAAAGAAATTTACACTATGGGTTATGACACGTATCAATTAGAAATAGCGGATTCAACAATGGTTTTTGAATTCGTTAGTGAAAGGCCAAAAGGCTTGATTCGTAAGCGGGTGAATTATCAAAAAACCAAAGAATTAGGTACTTATAATTTGGCTTTGGGTGATGTCAATAACGCAACTAATGAAGTTGATTATACAATCATTACGGATAATAAAGATGCAGAAAAAGTATTGGCGACTGTCGCTAAAACAGTTTTCATTTTTATCAACACTTTTCCCGAAGCCCGCGTTTATGCAAAAGGCGGTAATACGGCAAGAACGCGCCTTTATCGTATAGGTATTTCAAATAATCTTGAAAAAATGAGTACAAAATTTGACGTTTACGGACTGTTAGAAGACATTGGATGGGTTCTTTTTGAAAAAAATAGTGATTATTCAGCTTTCATTTTAAAATTAAAAGATTAACAAAATGGATAAAGTCATTGAATTGCAAGAACATGAGTATAGTAATGCGTTTATCAATCCCGAATTGAATAAATATCAGAACACTGTATCAAGTTTTGAAAAATTGGAAGAAGCCAATGCCACGCTTACAAAATACGGCTTACCCAAAGGTTGGGAGAAAAAAACAGCCCCCAAAAGCAAAGAATCTGCCTTTTGGTTAAGTGGCATTCTGCAACGTGCGGACGCTGCCGACAATACTTTTTTGCTCATATCTCTCGATAAAGATGCCCCGACGAATTACACCATTAATACAGTGCCTGAAATACTGCATCAATTGGTTAAAACGTCTTGGTGTGCCGCTATTGAAGTCTATATTCAACCTCAAATGAATGATGAAAAACAATGCGCGTATGAATTAATCGACGTAAAAGTAGATTAAACACCCCCTCAGTATAAACGTCAAAAGCCTTGAAAACACCCCATTTTCAAGGCTTTTGGCATTTATACAAAGGGGGTCACTTATTTTCTTCACTCCATCTATAACTCTCCAATTCCAAACCTGCCAAATCCAAAACGCGGTCAATCACAGTGGCGGCAAGGGCCTCAAAACTCGTCGGCCGACTGTAAAAACTCGGCATAGCGGGGCAAATAATCGCACCCGATTCGGTCAGCGTCGTCATGTTGCGGAGGTGAATAAGGCTGAAAGGCGTGTCGCGGGGGACTAAAATCAGGCGGCGGCGTTCTTTCAGCACCACATCGGCGGCACGGGTAACGAGGTCGTTTGAGACACCCGTAGCCATACGCGCAAGCAAGCCCATGGAGCAAGGACAGACAATCATCGTGTCGTATTTGGCCGAACCGCTTGCAAAAGGAGCGAAAAAGTCCATTTTTTGATAAAATTTGAAGATGGATTTTTCTGAATTGCCCCCCCCAGTATTTTCCGTATTTTCATACTTTTTTATGTCAAACGGCTCACCCAACTCATATTCCCAGTTCAAAAGTGCATTGTCGGACATTACAATCCCGACGGCTTCAATTTGATTGGTCAAGGTTTTTAATTTATCCAATAACACCTTCGCGTAAATTGAGCCACTCGAACCGCCAATAGCGACCACTATTTTTTTCTTTTTCATTCTAATTTATTCTAAAAAGTCCTAAATTGCGAATCACCATAATTGCGATTGTAAGGCACTTTGAGGAAATCGAGTGTCCCAGGTTTTACCCTCAAATAGAACGAATATGTCCCACGAACGGGTTGCCAATTGACGCCCATTTCCCAGCAATGCAGGTCGCGGCGGAAGCCAAAATCGGGGTAATTGAGTTGTTTTGAGACAAAATCGTAGCCAATATTGCCGACCGTCAATTGCCATTTTTTAGATAAATTAATATTGCCCGACGTATAAATACTGTTTGTATAAATTACGGTGTCGGGTCGGCCAAAATTTTTGTCAATATTGATGGCAAATTGATGGCTCAACCTAAAACCTTCCACGATGTCAATCAGCGATTCTTCCGCGCCTTTGGCCTTTGGTTGCGGGTTTTTGAGGTCTTTTCCTAGGACAATGTCCCGAATTTGACCAATTGACAAACTCGTATTCAAACTGATATTGGCGTTCATAAAATTCAACAAACGCCCATTTTCTTTCAACGCCGACCGCTCCGTGCGTAGGTTGTTGCGCTGCCGACCGTACGGGCTGAACAAGGCACTTACGCCGATAGTCGTGAGGCCATTGAACAGGTTTGTCCCCGTTGACATCGACACATCGCTGAACCTAAACGAGTCGGCAGCAAAGTTATAATTGCCATTGATTTGGACGTTTTCCAAGAGTTTTCGCTTCTGAAACGTCGAATCGCTGCGCTTAAATGTCTTAAATTCAATCAAATTAGTCAAGCCATAGTTCAACGACATTTGCTTGCCTGAATTGCTCGGCGCGCCAAAAACGGCGTTTTGGTAGCGGTTGTAAATCTGATAAAGCGCGGGATTATTTTGGTACTGCACTTGGTCTTGATAGCGCGTATAGCTCGGCGAATAACTAAAACCAACCGTCGGCGTCATAGAGTGTCGAACGCCGCGCAAAGGCCCATTTTTGAAGAGTAGCGTTCCAAAAATTCGCGTTGAAAGACTTGCCCCCATGCTGAATTGATTGACGCGGTAAAAACCTGTATTATTAAACGTGTCAATTTTGCCATCTCGCGTAATCACGCTGTCAATCTTAAAATCTTTATTGTTAAGCGGGTTATAGGTCGTGTCGTAGCGATACAACCTGTTGTTAGGGTCAAAAGTCAAGTTCGTTTGCTTCGCGTACCAAAATTCAGAGTAGTTTACTGAGGGGGAAAAGTTAAAGTATTTCAAAAAATTAAAATTTGTATTCAAACCCGCCTTGTGTTCCACGCCAAATCGCGCATTGTCGAACATTCGTTTGGTCAAAAACAAGGAGTCTTTGGTCTGAATCTCGTTGCGGAGGCTCGAACTGTACTGCAAAGCAATTTTTTCAAACCATTTTTCTTCGCCAATCCGCAGTTTCTTTTTGAGTGGAAAGATGGTTTGCATTTGAAAATTGATGTTGGGCAGCGTCATCGTCATATCGCGGCTAACGGTATTTTGCGACAAACTTGCATTGCCCGATAGCGAGTAAGGCTTTCCTTGGAAAGTTTTTGTGAAATTGATATTAGAATTTAATTGACTTGATGTTGCCGACCGATAATCGTTGTACGTGACGTTTTGATAACTCAAATTGCTTTTACTTTGCGACCAATTCAAATTCACGCTGCCGCCCCAGTTGAACGTCGGATTGGCTTTTGCGTCTTGATTGTGATTCCAAACGATAGACCATGATGGTTCACGGAGGATTTGGTCGCCTTCTTCGCGCAAATTGCTCGTGTGACCGAGTTCAAGTGCGCCGCGATATTTGTAGTTTTTTATATAATTATATTTGCCCCGCACGCCCCAACGCCCACGTATGTACACGTCCCCTTGAACAGTCAAATCTTTGTTGTCTGAAATTGGAAAATACCAACCAATATTGTTCAA
>JAYSRS010000256.1:0-15083 GCA_043720935.1 Saprospiraceae bacterium | reverse complement strand
CTCCTAAAAAATCCTTCAGATGGCGATTTTCGAGCGCAGCGAGAAAGAGCCAGTAAAATACGCTTTTATTTACTTAACGTTCCTAATTCTTAATTAATAAATTTGTAAAAACAAAAATGCCTTGTAAAACTGTTCGTTTTACAAGGCATTTTTGAAATTGAGAATTTGAAATCTGAAACCCCTCCCCTATTTTTCTTCTTCCCTCGGCTTAGAGCTATCATCCAATTTTTTGATAATGTCTGCCAATTTTGTTACCGACAACTCACCTTTATATTTAGCGGCCTTGAAAAGCAATTCAATTCTAGCGGCTTTTGACGGCATAACCTTCGACAAAGACTTAGCCGTTGGTTTGACTTCCACCACATCTTCTTTTCCGATTTTTATAAAGTAATGATAGTCATTGTCATATGTATCATAAATTTCATTTTTGCTATACGCCCCTGTATTTTCAACGCGTTTCAATTTCTTACGTGGGTCGCGGACGAGTTGCATCGTTGGGCTGTAATAAATGACTTGCACCAAGTTCAAGCCGTCGGGATTCGTCGGAATGCGCATCCGAAGGAAAATAACGCTTTTGTTTTCAACAAATAAATTGAAATTGAGGATTTCCCTTTGGTCAACCAAAACCTCTTTGCCGTCGGGATAACGCATCTGCACCGTGCCTTCGAGTTGGTCATAACGGAACAACATACCGTTGCCAAATTCGCGTTTTTTGGTCATGGTCAACGTGCCTTCGTGAAACTGATTGTCGTAGAAATACCGATTGCCTTTGATGCCTTCGTAGCGTTCGTCGGGGACAATCATGTTGTCAAAACGTTGGAACGTTGGCTTGTTTTCCACCGTCACATCGGGATTTTCAGCCGTTGAAATGACCGTTGTTGTGGTACTCGACGCGGCAACTTCGGTGCTTTTAGGCTCTTTAATTTGCCCAAATACTGAGGGGGTAGCGGCGGCGATAATTGCGAGAATAAATAGCTTTTTCATATTAAATTAGGTTTGCTTAATTTTTGTAAAACAAAATTTTGTTAAAATAAATTATAACGATGTACAAAATTAGACAAGTTTGCTAGGTTTGTAATTTATTATGAACAATAATTTTTCACTTTGACAAAAATTAAAAAAATGAAAAAGCCTTTACTCTTTTTTATCTTTTGCGCTTGCTTCATGGCACATTCGACTTTACAAGCACAAACCGAGCAACATTTTAGGGCGGGTGTTGCCGCAGGTATCAATTTGTCGCAAATCGAAGGCGATGCACAGCAGGGGTATCACAAAACGGGCGTGTCAATCGGTGCGAAAGGTGCGTATTGCTTTAAGCCTAATTTCGATGTCAGTGCCGAACTTTTGTACAACGCTCGGGGTACGCGTGACAATCCGTTCGCCGAGGCTCTTGCGGCAGACAGTCGAAAATTGCGTTTGACATCGAGCCTTAATTATGCGGACGTTTTAATTGCCGCTAACTTTCATTTTATGCCTAACAATAGCTACACTTTTTACCGTCAATCGTTGCAAGTAGGCGTATCTTACGGTCGATTGCTGTCGTCAAGTGTCACGACAGCGCGGGGCATTTATGCCGATAAAGTACTGGAAACGAATATTTTAAACAATCTAAAAAAAGATGATATAGCTTTTATTGTCGGCTATTCTTTCTTTTTCACATCGCGCCTAGGCGTCACTGCAAAACATGGTGTTTCGTTGCGCCCTATCTACGGAGGCTCGCCACAACAAGCGACAACAAGCCAAGATTATGGCCGTTTCATTCCCTACAATCTGACGTTTCAATTGGTCTATAACTTTGTGTCGCCAAAACTTAACGTGAAAAGCCAAGTCGAAAAGGCTCAGAAAGCGAAGGAAAGGAGGCAGAAAAACCCGTTGGAAGATTTGTAAAACCCGTTAAATACTGAGGGGGCTTCTTCACAAAAATTGTTTCATTTCCACCAATTTTAGAATATCAAACGTCGGTTTTTCAACCGTTTTTTGACCTGCAGGATTGTAAAAAACGGTTGAAAATTCGGCTTTTATTGCGCCTTTTATATCCGCTTCGTAGTTGTCACCAATCATCAAACTGCTTGATAACGCCGCATTTGACGCCTTTAACGCATAATCAAAAATCGCTTTATCGGGCTTTAAGGCTTTGGCTTTATCAAACGTAATGATTTCCTCAAAATAGTGAGCAATCCCCGCACTTTCCATTTTTTGCATCTGCAACGCCTCGTAACCATTGCTCAAAATATGTAAGGAATATTTAGGTTTTAAGTAATCCAAGACCTCAATTGCGCCTTCAATCAGGGCTTTTTTATGCGGTAAAGCCTTTAAAAAAAAGTCATTTATAACCAAACCAAAGGTTTCTTCTATCTCAATGCCTAAATTGGCAAACGTCGTTTTGAATCGACCGCGCCGCAATTGGTCTGCCGTAATCATTTTTTGTTCCAACAAAGCCCAATAATGGTAATTGGCTGCGCTAAACGTTTGACAAAAAGCGTTGACATCTGTTAGGCCAAGCGCGGCTAAATCAAAATGGTCATAAATCTCTATCAAACAGTCTTGGGCGTTTTGCTCAAAATCCCAAAGCGTGTGGTCGAGGTCGAAAAATAGATGTTCGTAATTTTTCATATTTAATTAGATGTGCATTTTATACCTAATGAGCCACTGATTAGACTGATTTACGCTGATTTTTTTGTCATTCAGAAAGAAACTAAAAATCGAGTGCAACTCTCCAAGGGTTAAAAACCCTTGGAGAGTTATTTCACGTTAAAAGGTAAATTTGTTATGCACCCTAAAAATCAGTATAAATCAGTCGTATCAGTCCAATCAGTGGGCCATTGCGTTATTACAACGATTTCATATACGTTTCCAAATCCTTATCACCGCGTCCCGAGAGGTTAATCACCACCACATCGTCTTTTTTAAACGTCAATTTGTCCAACGCTGAAAACGCATGCGCCGTTTCGAGGGCAGGAATAATGCCCTCCGTCCGCGAAATATCGAAGGCCGATGCTAAGGCTTCCGCATCCGTTACGGCCAAGGCAATCGCCCGACCCGAGTCAATCAAATGCGCGTGCAAGGGGCCAATGCCGGGGTAATCAAGTCCTGCGGAAATAGAATGTGGCTCGACGATTTGGCCGTCTTCGGTTTGCATTAGCAGGGTACGCGAGCCGTGAATGACGCCACGCGTACCGAGTACCGACGTTGCCGCCGATTTGCCCGAATGTATGCCTTCGCCCGCCGCTTCTACCGCAACTAATTTTACTGAGGGGTCGTCCATGAAATGATAAAAAGCACCCGCCGCATTTGAGCCGCCGCCGACGCACGCAATGACGTAATCGGGCGTTTCACGACCAATTTTGGCCTTCAGTTGCTTACGAATTTCGGCAGAAATGACCGATTGAAACCGCGCCACCATGTCGGGATAAGGGTGCGGGCCAACGACCGAACCAATGATATAATGCGTATCTTCGGGCCGATTTATCCACTCCCGAATCGCCTCATTTGTCGCATCTTTTAAGGTCTGACTGCCCGAGGTTGCGGGGACGACCGTCGCGCCAAGCATCCGCATACGGGCAACGTTCGGGGCTTGCCGTTTGATGTCCACCGAACCCATAAAAACGACGCATTCGATGCCCATCAACGCGCAAACGGTTGCCGTTGCAACGCCGTGCTGACCTGCACCTGTTTCGGCAATAATGCGCGTTTTGCCGAGCCTTTTGGCGACTAAAATTTGCCCAATTGTGTTGTTAATCTTGTGTGCGCCTGTGTGACAGAGGTCTTCGCGCTTCAAAAAAATCGAACAACCGTAGCGTTTCGACAAGTTTTCAGCGAGATACAAAGGCGTCGGACGGCCCACAAAATCGGCCAAGAGCGATTGAAATTCTTTCTGAAAATCCTTAGATTTCATGATTTTTAAATATTGCTGCCGCAATGTTTCGACATTGTGGTACAACATTTCGGGAATAAACGCGCCGCCAAATTCGCCATAAAACCCGTTCGCATCCACGGCAAACGATGGTTTTGAGGGATTTACTGAGGGGGTCTTTTTTGCTGTGAAATAGGCTTCCATATTTTATTTTTTATGATAATTAATTGTCTCTATTTTGTAAAATCATATCTGATTGATTGACCAATGTATCCATACTATCCACCGCTTTTTTATGCGGTGTAACCGCGAAACAAGAGTTTTTGCGGTTACACCGCACAGCGAAATAGGGCTTTGAAGCCGTATTACCAATATTTGGCAGCTACGCCGCATTAGAAAATCCCACATTAGAGATTGCTGAAAATTTGGCCCCCTTAGTATTTGAGCAGTTTTTAATCAAAACGAACGGCATGAATGAATTGTTCAAGCAGTCCAGTATCTTTCAAAGCAGGAGAAATCTCAAATCGGGAATTAATATCCAAGCCAAAAAGTTGCGGATGCGCGATACTTTTGACCCCCTCAGTATCTGCCGCCGAAATGCCGCCGCTAAGAAAAAACGGTGTTTTGCCTACGTAATTTTTTAAAATATCCCAATCAAATTTTTGGCCACTGCCGCCGTGTTGAGGTGTTTTGGTATCGAATAAGAATTTATCTGCTATATTTTCATAAAGCGTAGTTGCCTCGAAATCAAAGGTTTCATCAACAGAAAACGCTTTCCAAACTTCTGTTAATGGTGAATGATGAATGGTGAATGATGAATAGTTTGACGTTGATTCATGACCTTCTGATTGTATGCTTTTAGCCTTTAATTTTTCATTTTTTTGCTTCGTGCCTCGCAATGAGGTTTTTAATTCTTCCAAATACTGAGGGGTCTCTTTTCCATGCAACTGCACAACGTTTAAGTCGAATTTTTGGATTTTATCTAAAATAAAATCTATGTCTGCATTGACGAAAACGCCGACACGTTTGATGTGTTTTAGATTGGGCAACTTTTCAAAAGTTGCCCAATCTAAAACATGAATCACATAACGCGGTGATTTTTCATAAAAAATAAAGCCGATATAATCAATCGGCAATTGAACCAAATCGGCAATATTTTGCGGGTCACGCATGCCGCAAACCTTGATTTTTAATGGCCTAGCAGCTTTCTTTATCGTGGGTTTCATTGTTTATAAAATGTTGTTTTTCAATTAATTACGTGTTTTTTTGCTTGATTTTCTGCTTGATTTTTTGCTTGATTTTGTCATTCAGAAGGAATCCTTATTTTCTATATGTGTTAAGGCGTACAGAAAATAGAGATTCCTTCTGAATGACAAAACCTAGACAAACCCAAACAGAACTCAGACAGAAAAAAACACTCAATACTGCTCTTTTTCGTTAGGAAAATCCCTTGACCGCACGTCATTAACGTAGTTGCCAACGGCATTTTTCATATCATCAAAAAGGTTGGCATAGCGGCGCAAAAAGCGGGGTTGAAACTCTTTATTGATGCCCAACATATCGTGCAACACCAAAACCTGACCGTCGCAACCGCCACCTGCACCGATGCCGATTGTCGGAATTTCGAGACTTTCGCTGACTTCGGTGGCCAATTTTGCGGGAATTTTTTCCAAAACTAGTCCAAAACAACCCAATTCTTGAAGTAATTTGGCATCAGAACGGAGAATATCGGCTTCGGCTTCTTCCTTTGCGCGAACGGTGTACGTGCCAAATTTGTAGATGCTTTGCGGCGTTAAACCCAAATGCCCCATGACGGGAATGCCCGCCGACAAAATGCGTTTGATGGACTCCGCAACCTCCGAACCGCCTTCCAATTTGACCGCGTGGGCTTCCGATTCTTTCATAATCCGAATGGCCGATTCTAGCGCGACGCGTGAATTGCCTTGATACGAGCCAAAAGGCAAATCAACCACCACCAAGGCGCGTTTAACGCCCCGAATGACCGATTGCGCGTGATAAATCATTTGGTCGAGCGTAATTGGCAGCGTCGTTTCATGCCCCGCCATGACGTTACTCGCTGAATCACCGACGAGAATCACGTCAATTCCTGCTTCGTCAACGATGCGCGCCATCGAAAAATCGTAGGCCGTGAGCATGGCGATACGCTCGCCGTTGGTTTTCATTTTTAGAAGCGTATTGGTCGTAATGCGCTTGATTTCGGAATGAACTGACATTTATTGAGAATTAAAAATTAAAAATTAAGAATTGATGCTACGACATCAGTCGCATCTGTCTAATCAGTGTGCCATTTTAGTCACTTTGCGACGGCGAAAGGTAGGCGCATTTGTGGGATTTCAAAGAAACAGGCCCCTCAGTATTTTGAGCCTTTTTTTGCGATGGGCTCATTTTTGAAGGAATTTTAGACAAAAATTGAATCTTCATCAAAATTTGATGTGTTAAGACGCGAAAAATTCTACTTTTGCCCCATGAAAATGCTGATTCAACTCTTCAAAACGGCAAGTTTAACTTGCCTTCTTTTCGTCGTTAACGGTTGTGACAACGAACTCAACCTCATCGAGCCTAACAATCAAGCGACGCCTGTTGTTTATGGTTTCTTATCGATGAAGGACACGGCTACATATATACGTGTGGAACGCTCGTTTGTCGATATAAAACGGAGTCCAATTGAACTGGCCAAAATCGCCGATTCGATTACCTATCCTGCCAATGTGGAGGTGTATTTGGTACGGATAAAGACCAACGAACGCTATCCTCTGCAAAAAATTGATGGCAATACGGAGGGGTATCGCCGCGACACGGGTGCGTTCGCTACGATACCAAACTATCTCTATAAAATCAAAACAAGCACTTTGGAGTTGAGAAGCAACGAAGATTGGCGCGTAGAAGTCCTACGAAAAGGCGATACAAAGGTGATTGCGCGGGCAGAAACAAAGGTTATCGGCAATTATGACATCACCATGCAGCCTTTTGTGAGCCTCGACCCGTCGTTTCCATGCACTTTTGAAACGAATGAAACCGCCTCGGGTAAAGGTGATGCCGACGTGATAGCGCGTTTTTATGCCATCAATATTCTATTTAATTACGAGGAAACGATTGGCACGACGACCACAAAAAAGCAAATAACGTGGAATTTTTCGCCAAACCAAGCCCGTAAAGGCGCGCCTAATGCCATCTATGACCAACAATCGTTTACCAAAAGCGGGCGCGATTTCTATGAATTCCTAGGCAATAACATTCCTATTACGGCGGGTGCAGTACGAAAATTCATAGATTTTGACGTCGAAGTAACCGCAGGTGGTCAAGAAATAATTGACCTTTTGAGCGTCGGCATTGCCAATTTAGGCATTACAGGCTCGCAAACCATTCCGATATATACGAACGTCAGAGACGGCTCAAACGTGAATGCGTTGGGCATTTTTGGCTCACGCAATAAATTTACAAAAAAAGGCTTCAAAATGGTTGACCCATCGCTCGAATTGTTGAAAAATGGGCCTTTCACGAAGCAATTGAATTTCCGTTGAGAAAGATATTGAAATATTGGGATATTGAGCGTCATAAATATCGTAATACCCAATATCGCAATATCTTTTTTATTACTTTTGCGCTCTTTTTACGTCTATGATACGAATGAAAATTAAACAGGTACAGTAATTTCCGCTTTGGGATTTTAAGTTGCGGCGTAGCTGCAAAATCTCGGTAATACGAAGCACACAAGTCCTGTTTTCCATGCGGTGTAACCGCAAAACCGCTTGTTTCGCGGTTACACCGCGTAAAAAAGTAGTGGAAAGTCTAAATATTACCAAGAGTTGGCAGCTACGCCGCCGTGAAAATCCCAAAGCGGAAATTGCTGCATTCATAATTTTCCCTTCATCATTCATCGTTTATAATTAAAAACAAAACAGTCAATAATGAGACTTACAAAAATCGCGCTTTTTTGCGCCCTCTTTTTTACACTCAACGCGGCAAACGCGCAGAAAATTGGTCATACAAATGCAGGAAACTTACTCGCATTGATGCCCGAAGCAGCTAGAGCTGACAGTGTTTTGGTCATTTTCAGGAATGAAAAAATGATGAAAGGCGACTCAATGGGTAAATTGTTTGAGCGCGAGTATAAAGCGTTCGTGGAAGCGTATAACGCAGGTACGATTGCGGCAGCACAGGCGCAAAAACGCCAAGAAGAATTGCAAAAAGCACAGCAATATTTGCAAGGTTATGGCCGCAATGTCGAAGAAGAAACAGGCATTTTGCGCCGTCAGTTGTTGCAACCACTCGTTGCAAAATTGGATGAAGCCGTCAAAGCGGTTGGTAAAGAAGGCGGTTATCAAGCCATTTTCGATACAAGCAACGGTTCGGCTCTTTTTGCCGCCGAAGGTGATGATGTAACGGTTTTGGTGAAGGCTAAATTAGGGTTGAAATAATTTCAGATTTCAAGATTTTAGGTTCAATTTTCTTAAGATTTGCATACAAAAAGCCCGATTCGTTTGCGCGAGTCGGGCTTTTACATTGCGGCGCAGATACACACGGCTGTGTGTATCTACATTGTCAAAAAACAAAAACCCGAATACGCAACGCGCTTCGGGTTTTCGACTCACCTAAAATCTAAAATGTATGAAAAAACTAATTACTAATTCTTTAGTGCTTGAAAACTATGTGCCAAAGATGCAGGAAGGTCTTAGATTCACCGCTTTTGCTTCGATGAATATACTGAATCCGTCGTCTAAAAACAGTTTTTTAACGTTTTATCTTTTAGCTTGTTTCATTTTTAATAAATTGATTTTCAATTCTTTACATTAACTTAACCTACTGCGGGGTATCTCAAAGCGGGCGTTTAAAATTAGAAATAAAAAAATGAATGAAGCCACTAAAAAAAAAACTATCGGGCAAATTCCATTAAAAAGATTCATCAAGCAAACCATTTCACCGAAGAATTTTCTGATTTAAACGATAGTTGAAAGGAATTAACCGAATCACCCGACGTATTATTTGACATAAATTTTACTTTTGTAGCACATGGATAAGTAAACTAGGAAATGAAGAATGATAAATAAATTTGAAGCCCTACATAAAATCCCAAATCTGACATTCATGCAAGCGAAGCGCGCAAAAAAGATTTACTTCAATTTCATGTAGGACTTCGAATAAATAAAGAATGATGAATTTGTAAATGACTGATTGTTAATCAATTGCAAATAAAAATCATTTGTCGTATCAATTCTTAATTCCTTAAAATGGAATAAGTATGAAAATATTGGTAGCCGAAGACAATTTGATGAACCGCCGCCTCATGGAACTTTGGCTTTCTGAATGGGGCTACACCTTCGACATGGTGGAAAACGGACGGCTTGCGGTCGAGCAGTTCGGACGAGACAACTACGAACTCGTATTAATGGATATTCAAATGCCAGAAATGGATGGTTTGACAGCTTCGCGGCACATTCGACACGATTATCGGTCGGAAGTGCCGATTATTGCCATTACAGCCAAAGGCCAAAACGGCTGCGATAGTTGCGCGGCTTACGGCATCACCGAAATTTTGAACAAACCGATTCAAGAAGCACTCTTGAAGCAAAAAATTGAGCGTTATATTGAGGGGCCTATTCCACACGCGCAAGTCAGCTTCGATAATACAAGCCGTCTGCCAAGTTCTATTATCAATCTTGATTATCTGAACGGTATTTCAAAAGGGCGTACAAGTTTTGTTACCGAAATGGCGCGCTTGTTTATCCAGCAATTTCCAAAAGAATTGACGGCGGCAGAAACGGCTTTGCAACAAAACGATTTTGCAGGTTTGAGCAAAGCGGCCCACAGCATGAAATCAACCGTCGGCTTCGTGGGTATGCACGCGGGCGGCGTTCAATTGATTTCTGAACTGGAACGAAATTCAACGGAAAACACAACGACATCTGTTCAAACACTTTCCATGTTGTTCAATCAAGTTAAAAAAATTGGCCAAAAAGCCGTTGCAGAAATGCAAAATTACTTGATGGAAAACGCAACGGCCTAACCGATGTCGGATTTGGGATGTCGGATTTCGGGCTAGTGTTTCAAGATAAAATTATCGCTTAAGTGGTTGGTCATAAATAATTTGTAAACGAAACGCTGATTTTCATTCGTGGAAATCAGCGTTTTTTACATTTTATCCTTGGTTTACATCTATTTTTTAGACATTTTCTACAATTTTATGCATTTAAGTTGGGAAAATCTACCCCCTCAGTATCTTGCGTTCTTTTAGCAATAATTTTGATACGTGCTTTAAAATTCATCATTTATCATTTATCATTCATCCCTCATCATTATTTCAGCATTCAAATCGTTGACAATGTGTTTCTTACACCTTGAAATTTAAAATCTGAAATTTGAAATCCCCACAGCACACGCTTCTATCAAAAAAAATATAATTTAAAAATGACTTGCATCCTCGTTGACGATAATCCACTGGCTCGAGCGGCTTTGCGGCAATTGGCCGAAAATATTGAACAATTGGACGTTGTGGCGGAGTTCGACAATGCGACTTCTGCCTACAATTTTCTTCAAAAACAATCTATTGACGCCCTTTTTTTGGACGTTGAAATGCCCGATATGACGGGCTTAGAACTGCTTGAAAACCTCGCCGAACGGCCTCCCGTAGTGTTGTGCACCTCCAAGACGGACTACGCCGCCGAGGCTTTTGCCTTGAATGTGGTAGATTATTTGGTCAAACCCATCAGTTTGCCGCGTTTTATTGCCGCCGTCGAAAAACTAAAAACGTATTTAGTTGCGGACATTGAACCCGTTGTGGAAGTCAAAAAAAGCATGGAACACGTCTTTATTCGCGCCAATAATGCTTTGATTCGCTTGGATTTGGCCGACGTTTATTTCATTCAAGCCCTCGGTGATTACGTCACTTTCGTCACGACGAGTAAAAAATACACGGCCCATTTAACGATGCAAAACATCGAAAAAGCCCTGCCTTCGCCGCAATTTGCCCGTGTTCATCGGTCTTACATCGTCAATACGCACCGCATTGATGCCATCGAAGAAGGCTCAATGCTGATTATCAACAAGCAAATTGTACCTTTGGGCGAGCAATACAAATCAAATTTGATGAAAAAATTAAACCTTTTGAAATGAGTGAACAAAACCGACACCGAAGGCAACGGCGCAATTTGACCTTGTTTTCTATATTGTGTATCACCACAATTTCAGGTTTTTGGTTAAGAGACAGTTACGAAATTTGGCAAATTTGGCACAACCCAAATCTTTGCGTAAACGCTGATTGTCAACGAGAAATGCATAGAATTTTTTATGAAGATGTTGTTCAAGTAAGCATTTACATCATCGTTTCGATTGTCGCCGTTAGGTTTTTTCTACGTAATTTCGATTACAGGGCCAAGCAAATGAGCAAACAATTGGAGACGCAACAAGAAGTGCAAGACCTCTACGACCACGCCCCGTGCGGCTATCATTCACTCGACGAAAACGGTGTTTTTATCCACATTAACCAAACGGAATTGAATTGGTTTGGCTACACGCGAGACGAAATGATTGGTAAAATGCTGTTGGCTGATTTGCAAGAAACCTACTCGAAAGAGCAGTTTTTGCAAGATTTTAAAGACAATTTGAAGGGCGAAGGCGTTAGAAATCTAGAACTGAACTTGCGCCGAAGAGACGGCTCGTTGTTGCCCGTTTTGGTAAATGGAATGCTGATTAGGGACGAAAATGGCAATTTTAAGCATACACGCTCCACTTTAACGGACTTTTCGGAACAACGAAAACTGTTGAATGAACTTGAAAAAGCGCGTCAAATTGCCGAAAAATCCGTCGAAACCAAAGAGCGTTTCATGGCCAATATGAGCCATGAAATTCGGACGCCGATGAATGCTTTGATTGGTTTTACGAACTTGTTGGAACGGACAAAATTGGATGAAAAACAAGCAGAATTCGTCAATACCATCAAAAAAGCGGGTGACAACCTCTTGACTTTGATTAATGATTTGCTCGATTTTTCAAAAATTGAAGCAGGAATGTTACGGATTGAAGCCACAACTTTTGAACTAAATGGCTTAATGCATTCTATTCAGACACTTTTTACACCTAAAGCCAATGAAAAACGCTTAATTTTTGATGTACAAACATCACCCCGCATTCCGCAAAACGTGATAGGCGACCCGACCCGCGTGACGCAAATTGTGGTCAATCTGTTGAGCAACGCTTTCAAATTTACGGAACGCGGTTACGTAGCCCTCACAACTGAACTTTTCGACGACAATACAGACTTTGCCACCGTAAAAATTACCGTAAAAGACACGGGCATTGGCATCGAAAAACGGGAATTATCACGTGTTTTTGAGCGTTTTCAGCAAGCCCAAGACGATACAACGCGGCTTTACGGTGGCTCGGGTTTAGGCTTGGCGATTGTTAAAAGTTTGGCCGAAGCCATGGGTGGATTTGTGGAAGTAGATAGCAAATTGGGCTTTGGGTCAACATTTTCGGTCGTTTTACCCTTCAAAAAAATCAATAATAAAGACTTGTTCAATCAAATATCGCTCATTGATGCCGAAGAAGTACCCCCTCAGTATGTAAACGATTTAAAGGAACATTCAAGCAATAATGAGCAGTTGAGGCGAGATTTTACAACCCAAATTAACGGCACTATCCAAATACCTAACTCAACCGAAACCAAAACACCGCGCATCCTTGTCGTCGAAGACAACCCGATGAATCAGCGTTTGGCCGCCCTTTTATTGTCAGATTGGGGCTACGATTTTGACATCGTGGAAGATGGAAAAGATGCGCTTGAACAATTACAAACAACTGATTATCAATTAGTTCTAATGGATATTCAGTTGCCAACAATGGATGGTTACGAAGCTACGGCCATCATTCGGAACGAATTTAAAAGCACGATTCCCATCATCGCCACAACGGCCCATGCCTTCGCAGGTGAGCGCGAAAAATGCCTAGCCGCAGGCATGAATGATTATATTCCAAAGCCGTTGCAAGAAGACGCGGTGTTGGCGATGATTCAGAAATATATTAAGTCAATAACCTAACCGCATCAATGCGCGGTAAATGACTGCTCAAACACCGCCATGAATCGCCGCCATTTTCTGACAAAAACAAATTGCCCGTCGTTGTTCCGAATGCAAGTGTTTGATTATCAATAGCAAACGCATGACGAAAAACAATATCAAAACAGTGATTTTGTGGTAATCCTTCCCGAAGTTGTTGCCACGTTTGACCCCCATCTTCGGTTCGGCAAACGCATAAAGCCAAGTCGTGAGGTACGCGCATCTCGTCGCTCAAAGCGGGAATCACCCAAGCGCGATTTGGGTTTTCAGGGTCAATCGCCAAGGCAAAACCATAGTTGGCGATGCCGTTTTTATCCGTTACATCTGTCCAATTTTGGCCACTATTGACGGAGCGAAAAATGCCGCAATGGTTTTGTTGCCATAAAATCAAGTTAGAAGGGTCTGATATTGATTTTTCAAATGGAAATACTGAGGGGGTCGTTTTGCAAGCCAAAAGGAGGTGCGGGTCGTGGCCAATTTCAGCGTCGGGATTTGGTAGATAAGTGGCTTTCAAACCCACGTTGCGCGGTTGCCAAGTTGCGCCATAATCCACGGATTCATACACACCTGCACAACTAACGGCAATGTATAAGTGATTATTATTCAAAGGATTAACAACAATGGAGTGTATAAATGGTTCGTCTTTACCCGCACCAAACCACAAGTCACTCGCCACGCGTTGTTGCCACAGGCTTTCCACCAATTCCCAAGAATCACCATTGTTTTTTGAATGAAACAACCCGCCAGGCTCTGTCCCCAACCACAATTCATTCGGCTTATCTGCCCCTGCTTGAGCCATGCACCAAATCAATTTTAACGACGCAGGTTTGCCATTTTTTAAGGGAATATGCGTCGGATAACGCGGTGTTGCGACTTGCTGCCACGTCTTGCCGCCATCCGCCGAACGGTGCATTTTTTGACCCCAATGCCGATGCGGCAAACCCGCCCACCACGTATCCGTCCGTTCATCCACGTATATCATAGACACGGGCAGGCCCGTAAAATGCACGTCCGCGACGTGCCAATCGGCTGCGTTTTTTTCAAAAACAATCAAGCCTTTGGCTGTTCCGAGTAATAATTTCAATGGATTTTAGATTTCAAGATTTCAAACGCTTTTACGCCAACGTCGGCGAGGTTAAAAACTTCGCCGACGTTTTTCATGCCCAATTTCATAAAATATTGATTGTCAATTATTTGTAACGCTCTAAGGGTTACAAACCCTCAGAGCGTTTTCTGAAATTTTAACCACCCGACAGGGCTTGAAAGATAAGCACGTCGTCTTTTTCGCCTACTTCATCGGCCAAAGCTTCACGGTCGTTTATCATTGCATCGCCGATAAAAACGTTGATGTGTTGCCGCAATGCCCCGTGTTCGTCTATCAGAAAATCAGATAAATTGGGATAAAATTGGTTCAATTCAAGCAAAATTTCGCCAATTGTGGCCGCTTTGACTTGAACGGGCTTTAAGTCGGGATAAAACCTTTTGAGTGCAGAAGTGAAGTTTATAGTTGCCATTTTTAATGTTGTTGTGGTGGTGCAACGTCGTCGAGGTTACAAACCTCGACGACGTTTAGTTTAAGAATCAAAAGAATCCAAGAAGTCTTTCGTCGCTTGCCATGATAGCGTCGCACACGTCCTCCGTTCGGGAAAGGCTTGAACGGCTTTAAAAGCGGCTAAATTTTCGTCAACCAAGGCCCCCTCAGTATTTTCTATATTTTCTGAATTTAAAATATCAAAATACGTATCTATTTGTTTTAAAACACTTTCTATGCTTTGGCCTTGAATTTTAGACAATAAAACCGACGTAGCCGCTTTTGAAACCGCGCACCCGTAGCCATGAAAAGTTGCTTTAACAATCACGCCTTTTTCAATATCCAAAAACAGCTTGAATTTATCACCACACAACGAATTGTACGCTTCTACCACGTGTTGAGCCGCAGGGCGTTTTTCAAAATGTTGCGGCGCGTTGTTGTGTTGCAAAATCACGCCTTGGTACAGCGCATTTAATTTTTCCATAAAAAAAATGATGAATTTTAAGACCCCTCAGTATTTTTCGCTTAGGAACGTGAAATAAATAAACTATCATAGTTTACGCACTGTTTTTCGCTACGCGAAAAAGGCGTGCGAGAGAAATCTATCAGGGCGAGCGTGCTTTTTTTG
>JAYSRS010000255.1:0-5014 GCA_043720935.1 Saprospiraceae bacterium | reverse complement strand
GCGAGGCACGAAGCAATCTTTAAAATGTTCGCAGTCAATTAGTTATAACAGAGTGCTAAAACTCAAAAGATTGCTTCGTGCCTCGCAATGACGACATTTTTTAGTTTAAATTTTGGACATATATCATTGATAATCAATAGTTTTTATTCAAAATTCACGCTGTGCAAATGTTTAATTAATTTAACCACCGTTATTGATTTTATCAACGCGTTCTAAAAGTTCTCGGCAGACGGACAAATAATCTTCTGCACCCGATGATCTAGGTTGATAGCCGAAAATATCTTTGCGTTGTGCGGGAGCTTCCGCGAGGGCGACATTGTTGCGAATGTAGGTTTTAAACACTTTTTCGCCAAAATATTTGTGAATCGTCTCGACCACATCGCGGTTTAAAACGACGCGGGCATCGTACATCGTGGCGACAACGCCGCCGATGTCGAGCGATTTGTTGAGCCGAAACTTCACTTTATCAATCACTTGTTTGATTTTTGCCAAGCCTTGCAAAGCCAAGAACTGCGTTTGCAATGGAATAATGACCATGCGGCTGCACGTCAAAGCGTTCAGTGTCAACAAACCGAGCGATGGTGGACAATCAATGATAATAAAATCGTATTGGTCGCCAAGCGGCTCAAACAACTCGCGAAGGATATATTCGCGGCCAGCTTCATTTATCATTTCCATTTCTGCACCTGAAAGGTCGAGCGACGACGTGATGACATCCAGGCCAGGTTTCGCGGTATAAGGTTCTAACTCCGCTTCGCCACGAATGGCCTCATAAATGGTCACTTTTTGGCGTGGAATACCTAGTGAAAGCGTCAAATTGGCTTGCGGGTCGAGGTCAACGAGGAGGACGCGCTTGCCGAGTTCGACAAGTCCTGCGCCGATATTGATGGCACTTGTGGTCTTGCCAACGCCGCCTTTATGGTTCAATAGTGAGATAATCATTCCCATAGAGATGCTTCAAAAGCTATTTTTTAGTAATTTAAAATTTGAAATATTGAGATACTAATTGGCATAAACGCTTAATTTTAACGTCGTTGCCGCTTGTTTTCTTATCAGTTGTCCCCTATTTCCTGCCTAATATTGAATAATGTGTAGAATTTAGCGGCTAAATTAGTAAGTTATTGCTTGTTTTCAGTCAATTTCTAAAAAAATGGTCAAACAAAATGAGGATTGCTTTAGTTTTAGGTTTGGCATAAAGATTTAACGCCGCTTTAATCAGCTATTTCTTTAATTATGAGCCTTGTTTTAAACGTATTTTTGAGCCTTATTTTTAATTTTTACGGTATTCAAAATTGAGTAAAATATTTTAAAAATCGTCAAAATACTGAGTGGCTATTTTTCCAAACCAACAACAGAACCAACAAAATGAAGATTGCTTAACTTTTATAGTCGGCACTCAGCCTGTATGAAGTGTTCATTTCTATTTTTTTTAATCGGCTAATGGCGGAAAAAAAGCATCTTCAAAATGGTCAATAAAAAAAACGTCCGTCTCCTTTTTTTCAGAAAAATGCTTCAAAACGACCGCCAAAATGTCAAATCGAATTGCCCATTCATGCCCAATTTTACGCATATAAGCGACCGCCGCCCGAGCCAAAAGTCGCCGTTTCTTGTCATTCACAGCAGATTCGGGGCGTTCAAAAAGGTCGTCAGAACGAGTCTTGACTTCAGCAAAAACCAAAGTCGCACCGTCCATCGCCACGATGTCAATTTCAGCCCGCCCATATCGCCAATTGCGGTCGAGAATCGTGTAGTCTTTTTGAATCAAATAATCCGCCGCTAGTTGCTCGCCGCGTTGACCAATGTCATTGTGCTTGGCCATTTTCTTGTATGTTTTTTGTGGGTTTCACACGAAGTTCACAGAGAACACAACGTTTTTAGATTCTTTCTGAATGACAAAAAACTAAAAACCCTGTGTCCTCCGTGAACTCTGTGCGAAACAAATTAAAGAATCGTGTCTTGCAAAAACGGTTGTTCGTTCGGATAATCGGTTGTGAAATGTAAGCCGCGACTTTCTCGACGCGTGGCCGCCGACCGCGTGATGAGGTACGCAATCGTTATGAGATTGCGTAATTCGGCGAGTTGTGGCGACAAAGTAGTCGAATTATAGAGTTCCTCCGTTTCTCGATAAAGAATAAAAAGGCGGTCGAGGGCGCGTTTGAGACGGACGTTTGAGCGCACAATCCCGACGTAATAACTCATCAAATCCTTCAATTCCTTTGTACTTTGGGTGATTAAGACCATTTCTTGCGGGTCAGTCGTGCCTTCGGCGTTCCACGCTGGAATATCTGTGCGAATACTGAGGGGGTCAATTTTTTCTATCACATCTTCTGCAATGCGGTGAGCAAAAACCAAGGCTTCGAGCAATGAGTTCGATGCCAACCGATTCGCTCCATGCAAACCCGTGCAACTGCATTCGCCACAGGCATAAAGGTTTTTGATGCTCGAATGGCCCATTTCGTCCACCAAAATACCGCCACATTGATAGTGGCAAGCAGGAACAACGGGAATCATATCTGTAAAAGCATCAATACCAATGCTCTTACATTTGTCGTAAATCGTTGGAAAATGGGCGTAAAACTTCTCTTTATTCAGGTGCCTACAGTCAAGATACATACATTCTGTTCCATATATCTTCATTTCGGAGTCAATCGCCCGAGCCACAATGTCACGCGGGGCAAGGCTGCCACGCGGGTCATATTTATGCATAAATTCCTCACCATTTGGCGTTTTCAGAACCGCGCCGAAGCCTCTGACGGCTTCCGATACCAAAAAATTAGGATTGTCACCCGCAGGATTATAGAGCGCGGTTGGATGAAATTGGACAAATTCCATATCCGACACGCGGCCTTTTGCTCTGTATAACATCGCAATGCCATCGCCCGATGCGATGATAGGATTCGTTGTATTTTTATAGACTTGCCCCGTTCCACCCGTAGCCATGAGCGTTTTTTTTGCTAGAAAAGTCTCGATTTCGCCCGTTTTTTTGTTCAAAGCGTAGCAACCGTAGCATTCAATATTGGGCGAGAGGCGGGTAATATTCCAGCCCAAATGATGTTGCGTTATAATATCAACGGCAAAATAATGCTCATGGATGTGGATATTCGGATGCCGTTTCATCTCGGCCACCAAAGCCCGTTGAATTTCCCAACCTGTCAAATCTTTGTAATGTAAAATGCGGTTTTCAGTGTGTCCGCCTTCGCGGCCAAGGTCGTATTCCGCACCGTCTTTGTCGAAACGCGTGCCCCAATCAATGATTTCGCGGATGCGGTCGGGGCCTTCTTTGACGACAATTTCGACGATTTCGCAGTTGCACAAGCCGTCACCCGCGTCGAGTGTATCTTCAATGTGTTTTTGATAATTATCTTTTTCAAAATCCCACACTGCCGCCACGCCGCCTTGTGCATAACGCGTGTTCGATTCATTTTCGACCGTTTTAGTCAGTACATCAATCCGAAGGTCAGGGCGTTTGCGCGCCGTTTTGATGGCAAAACTAAGGCCAGCGATGCCGCCGCCGATAACGAGAATGTCAGTAATCATGTGAAGTTGAGGAAATTAAAAATTAAAAATTAAAAATTTGCATGAAACACTGACTTAACAAATACGACTAGTTCATGCTGATTTTTCAGGAAATCTTAAGAAAGTCAGCGTAAATCAGTCGTATCAGCCCAATCAGTGTTCCCATGATGCTAAAGCGGGATTTTATGCTTCCACTTCTTTTATTTCAAAACCCAATATCGTCAAATCGCGCCAAAAATTACTATAAGATTTATTAACGACTGCGGGGTCTTCAATTCGCACGGGCTGAAACATGGCCAACGGTGCAAAAGACATCGCCATACGGTGATCTTCATAAGTCGGAAAGGTGGGTATTTGTTCAAAGTTGGTTTTTCCTTCTATCATAAAAAACTGTTTTTGAGACCTTTGCGCAAATTTAGCAGGTAATTTTGAAAACACCACACCGCCTTTTATCAGCTCGTTTTTTAAGGCAGCTACGCGGTCAGTTTCCTTGATAAATAAAGTTTCTAAGCCTGTAAACAAGCCTTGAATGCCGCTTCCCGCGCAGATAACGGCGAAAGTTTGGGCAATATCGGGACATTTCAAAAAGTCCCATTCAAAGAGTTCAGGCGTTGGATTGCCCGATTTTATCAACTTTAGTACCCCCTCAGTATCTTTATCAAAAATGGTGTCAACGCCGAAATGAAAACCCAATTCCGTCGCTACAGCGTCGCCTTGAAGGCTGTTTTTGAACAAACCACGAAGGGTTAAATCCAATTCGTCAGCAAAAACGGCGAGGGCGTAATAGTAAGACGCCGCCGACCAATCGGCTTCAACGGTGATATTTTTGGATTGATAGGCTTGATTTTTAACGATAATCGTGTGGCCGTCCCATGCGTGTTCAACGCCAAAATGTTGCATCAAAGCGAGCGTCATATTGATATACGGTAAGCTCACAATCGTGCCTTCCAAAGTCAACCGCAAGCCATTCGGCAACGTCGGCGCGATGAGCAACAAGGCCGTAATGTATTGGCTACTTGTATCAGCGGCGATTGATAATTCGTTGGTTGTCAACGCATTAGGCGCATTTATTTGAAGCGGTGGATAGCCTTCGTTTTCCAAATAAGTGATGTTGCAACCCAATGAACGGAGTGCCGCGACGAGTTTTCCAATCGGTCGTTGTTTCATTCGTTCCGAGCCTGTGAGGATTTGCGTACCATTTTGAAGGGCCAAATAAGCGGTCAAAAAGCGAAAAGTTGTCCCTGCCGCACCGCAATCGAAGACATTTGAAGTCGTCGGTTGATTCAATAATGTATCAAGCGTTTGGGTATCTTTCGACGTGGACAGGTTGTGGATAGTAAACGGTTGCGCGCATAAAGCCTTAATAATCAACAGTCTATTGGAGATGCTTTTCGAGCCGTCTAGGGTAATGTCGCCGACGATGCGTCGGTCAGATTTAGAAATTTCGTATGTCATACTTAAAAATTATGGAGTTTTGGGTTTTGGGTTTTGATTTTCG
>JAYSRS010000254.1:0-1817 GCA_043720935.1 Saprospiraceae bacterium | reverse complement strand
AAAGCGATTTTTCCTGAATCCGTAGGATTCGCACGTCTAATTAGTACAAAATTACGGCATTTAACGTGCGAATCCTACGGATTCGAGCGGCTCTGTCTATTATTTTTCCTATAAATGTGTGAATCCTAACGGATTCAAAAGATGTGGGTAATGGACAGGGCTAAAAACCTCGACGACGTTTTTAAAATGATATAAAAAAACAAGCTGTAAACAACCGACCAATTAAATATTACGTAGATTTGTAAAATACAAGTAAAATGTTACTTAAATTATCACAATAGCTATTCATACATTTTTTAAATTATAATAAAATCAACATCAAGTTTATGAAACAAAAATTTCGACTTATTTATTCTCTTTTCAGCCTCATTTTGTGTGCTTCCTTGTTTATCAATTATGCGGGTGGCATAGATGATAACTATGCGGGTGCGCCGACGGGTACTGGAAACGAATCGACGTGTTCGGATTGTCACGGCGGCGGTTCAACATCGGGCAGCAGCGTCATGTTGTCAAACGTGCCGTCAAGTTACGTCAAAGGACAATCGTACCCGCTCACTTTAACGATTGTGCATGGTTCACCAATTGGTACGAGCCGTGGCGGCTTTCAAATTGTAGCTACTGATGGCATGTCTGGCGCGATGGTTGGCGCGTTTTCTGCCTCTGGTGGTACGCGGATAAATAATGTTGACCGCTTAGTGCAAAGTACGCCAAAAAGCCTTTCTAGTGGCACAGCATCGTGGACATTTGACTGGATAGCACCGACAACAGGCGCACCCACAAATGTGGTGTTTTATTACGTCGGTAATGCAGCTAACGGTAACGGCGGCACTAGCAGAGACGCCATTTTAACGGGCAACACAAGCACGATTTTACCCATCGAATTGCTGAATTTTACAGCTAAAACGGGTGATAACAAAACCGTCAATGTGGCTTGGAAAACGGCTTCGGAGCGCAACAATCGCCATTTTGTCCTTGAAAGAAGCGGAGATAATCAAAAATTTGAAGCGATTACGCAACTAAAAGGCAACGGGACATCGGCTACGCAACAAAATTATCAGTTTACGGATGATGCGACAAATTTGGCCAATAACATCGTTTATTATCGTTTGCAGCAAGTGGATTTTGATGGGACAACAACCTATTCAAAAGTCGTTAGCGTGGATATTAGAAACAATGCCACCTTAAAAATCTATCCAAGTTTGGCGCGAAAAGGCGACGTTTTGCAAGTAGAAACGATTAATAATGCGACAATTGAGGTCTTAAATACCAATGGTCAAGTGGTGCAAACGGTTCAGAAATCAATCAATACCATTAATGCAAATGCGGATAAAACAACGTTTACAATTGCAACGGCTGATTTAGTGTCGGGTCGTTATTTTGTTCGATTTATCGGTAATGGATTGGTAAAAACGAGTAGTTTTGTTGTGCTTTAGAAGTCATTGCGAGGCGTTGCGAGGAAGCATGACGAAGCAAAGCAATCAAATTTCAAGGTGCAATAAAAGCGTTATCGTAAAATTTGAGTTAAGCTAATTAACTTTCTAAAACTAAAAAGCCGTTGAACGCATTGTTCAACGGCTTTTTAATTCGGATTAATCGGTTAATTATCGTACTGCGGCGTAGCTGTAAAATCTCGGTAATATTAAATGAACCACGATTTTAAATGCGGTGTAACCGCTAAGTAACGCGAAATAAATAAAAGCGTATTTTCATACGCACTATTTTTCGCTGCGCGAAAAAGGCGTGCGTGGAGAAAATCTATCGGAGGCAGCTTGTTTTTTGAAAGAAAATCTACGATTTTCTTTCAAAAAACAAGCTGC
>JAYSRS010000253.1:0-5082 GCA_043720935.1 Saprospiraceae bacterium | reverse complement strand
AGCATTGATAGTCAATGGATTGATAACATTTGAGAAATTTTTTAAATTTCTTAAATGTGTGCAAACTGTAAAATGATAAATGAAACATCCCAAAATTTTCAGAAAATAAAAACAAACCCATTGCGAGGCACGAAGCAATCGGGATTTTACCCCGTTTTACTTGTAATTCTATTAATTTTTAACCATTAATTTACCCGAACCCATCAATTTACCCTTGTCTTCAATTCTAAAAACATAGAAGCCGACGGGCAGGTTTTGACGCTCAAATTCAAGGCGTCCGTTCGTCATTTTTTCGGTTCTGACGACGCGGCCTGTGGCGTCAAAAAGGGTGAAATTGGCCTGAATACTGAGGGGCGGATTTTGGGTATTATTAGGGGCAACTTCAAAAATCGCTTTATCGGAAAATGGATTTGGATAGACTTTTATCGTTGCGTTTGCCGATGTCGGCGGGTCAATTGTAGCGGTTAAGACAAAATTTTGCCCGACTGTGTGAAAAGTTTGGTTCGTCATGCCGTCGTTTCCGAAATTCATGCTGATATTCGCCGCGTTCAGAATGCGCGTTCCGTTTGGAATCGGGCTTTTGAGTTTGACGCGGAATTTTACAAAACCTGCGGCTTCGTCTTTGTCGCCCGTGCCATTTGGCGGTAATTTGATGTTATCAAAAGTGAATTTCATTAAATTATTGCCAAACATTTGGAAACGATACGGGTGGCTACTCGCGCCGAGTTCGATGGAAAGCGGGTCTAAAAACGCACTCAATGTATCTCGAACGGCGACCGTAAAAGCGGTGTCGTTGGTGCGGTTTCTGAAATTAATTTGGTATTCAATCTCGTCCGTTGGTTCTATTTCATGTTGTGTGCGATAGCCTACGGGCAAGGCGTTGAGTTCGTTGTCCACGGCAGCCCCCCTCAGTATTTGGCACTCTTTATCCACAAACGGGTCGAAATCGTCTTCGGGAAATTGGTTGACTTTGCCAAGGCTAATCGGTGTTGTGGGCGTACGGCGGCAACCTTCAACGGCAACTGTGGGCCGCGAATTGCCTGGATGATTAGGTACTTGTGGAACGCTGACACGATACGTCAAACCGTCGGGCGATAAACTGGCAATGGGTTGCGGCTGATTGGTATTTGTCGTCGTATTGCTGCGTAAGAAAAGAACTTCATCAACTATAACAATACTTCTAACCGACGTCCCCTGCACGGGCGTTCCAACATTACGAATTAGAAAACGTACCGAATCCACATCACAAGCCGCTTCCAATTTCAAACTTGCGCCCGACCAACTCGCTGATGTGAAACATGGGGCATCGGGATAAATATGGGCTTCGACGCATAAAGTTTGGCCTTCGCGCACGGCAGTGCCGCAAGCGGGTGTGATGCGAACGTCGAAACTACCGCATTTTCCGATGGCAATTGCGCCAATATCAAAGCGATACAGGCGTTTTCCAACGAGTTGAGACGGAATATTGGCGTTTTGAAAATTGAGCAGCGAGTCCAATTGCAGCGTCACGTAGGCATTTTGCGCGGTTGCCGAGCCATTGTTGCAATAGCGAATGCGGTAAATACTGGTGCTGCAAGGACGAATAAAAGGGGTTGAAACGTTGACATCGAGTTGCGCACAGAGGTTAGTTGTTGGGCGCAAACCGAAACTACGCGGCCCATATTTGTATTCAAAATCGGTGTCAAATGAAATATTGTCGTTACACGCGCTCCACATGGCAGGAACGCCGCGCAAGCGAAGGTCATACGTGCCGCTATCGACGACAATTGAGTAATAACCAACAGAATCAAGGACGCGGGTTCTGAAAACGCGGCTCGGCTCGTTGCGGTTGACGGCTTCGATGATGGCGTTCAAAAACGGTTTGTCGTCGCCATCTTGTTGGCAATTGCCGTTGAGGTCAACAAAAACGCGCCCGAATATTTCGTTTGTCCATATTTTACCGCCGTTGGCCACTTTCATCAATCGGCCACGACTCCCACCTGCTGTTTCGTCGGAAGCGATGATAAAACTACCGTCGTGGGCGGGAATAATGGCGTTGTAAAAAGTAAAATTAATAGCGCCAACATTATCAATAAAGCCAATTTGTTTGCGTGGCATCACGTTCGTTCCATCGGCAGCATTGACTTTCAAAAAATAAGATTTGGAGACTTGGAGCGTTTCGTCAAACGTGCCGACTAAGGCAAAATTGCCGTCTAAGGTACGTGTAAATGTTTTAGGAGAAGCATTAAATTGAAAATCGTTGAACCACAAAACGTTGCCATTTGTGTCAACTTTAGCGAAATAATCACCTATAATGGCCAAATTGCCGTCGGGAAGGACGGATATTTGGTCAATGCTTGTAAACTTTTTAGTGTTGCCAACGCCAAATGGTTTGATGCGTATTTCTCTTGGATTACGTCCATCAGCATCGAGCTTAACGAGGCGAGCGGTATCAGCCGCAGTCGCCCCGTTTCGCCGATAGGAAACATATAGCGTGGATCGGTTTTGGGATTCCGCAAGTGTGGTTGCGAATCTCCTGTCTGAAAAAAAAACGGTATTAAAAAAAAGTTGCTGCCCTTGCGGGTCGGTTTTTAGGATGGCCGTACTGTCGCCATTTGTCGTAAACTTGGTGCCGACAACCATAAAATTGCCATCGGCTAGGCGTTGAATGTCGCCAATGCGCTCATTGTTGACATCACCATATTGTCGTGTCCAAACGGTATCGCCGTTGAGACGGACTTTATAAATTGAAATATTTTTAGTATTTGTCGGCGTATTTCTAGTGGCGAAGGCAATCAAAACAGTGCCATCACCTGCATCAATCATCTTAACGGCATCTTGAACATCGTCCGCCGTTTTGTATTTACGTGTCGCTAAAACACCACCTTCGGGGTCCGTTTTGACAATGTATAATTGCGTGCCACCATCTGAGTAGCCGCAAAACAGGAAACCATTGTCGGCGGTTCGGACGACTGATTGCGCGGATGTACGTTCAGCGCTTGCGCCATAACGCTGCAACCAACCTTGCGCGAAGCCGTTGTTCAAAACACCGAATGTGAGTAAAAGTGCCGTAGCAAATGTCAATTTTCTGTTCATGTTAAGCCCTGTCTTTCTTCTGATGATACAAATGTGCGGCGAGATAAATAGTTGAACAATTACAGTATTTTTCATTTCTCGCTTATTTTAATTTTGTAAATAATTGATTATTAATATTTTAAGTGTGTTTTTTCTCGTAAAAAATATGTTTTTGTAAGCGTTTTTTATGACATATTTTAACTAAAAAAAATGTACAACCGTTTTTGGGGCGGCTTTTTTGTCATTCAGAAGGAAACGCTATTTTGTAAGTGCAAAATAACACACACAATAGAGTTTCCCACTGAATGACAAAAACACGTTACGACAAATACACACATAATAAAGATTTTTTCTGAATGACAAAAACACGTTACGACGAACCCACACAGGATAAAGTTTCCTTTTTAATGACAAAAAAAACGCTGTGTTCTCTGTGTTCTTTGTGAACTCTGCGTGAAAACAAAACAAGCAACATGAATAATTCGACATTGATTCAACTTTTCAAGAGCCTTGACAAAGCCGACCGCCGACAACTGCGGAAAGTCGTCGTATCGCCCTATTTCAATCAACGCGAAGACGTAACGGCTTTATTTGAATACATTGATAAAAACATAGAGGCGGGTGCGCCTAAATTGATGAAAGAAAAAGCCTTCGCAACGGTTTATTCTAAACAAAAATTTGACATTGACCGCTTTTATTATCCGATGTCTGCTCTAACGCAAATCATTCTTAAATATTTGACAATGAATGAGTTAGAACAACAGACCCCTCAGTATCATCGCCTTTTGAATCAGTCTTTACGCAAGCGGGGGGCTGAAAAAATTTATGAAAAAACGATTGCCGAAGCCAAAACGCATCTTGAACAACAACCGCTTCGTAATGCACATTACCATCACGACAATTTCTTATTGCGTTATGAACAGTTTGATGCACAACAGCAATTGCACCGCGACGCTAATTTTGAATTGCAGGAAATGACAAATGATTTTCATTTTTACTGTATAGCAGAGATACTACGCATTGCTATTGCACTTTTGTCGCATCAAGCCATTTCTAAAAAAGAATACAAACAGCCGCTACTTGAATCCGTTTTGATAGCTGCTGAACAGTATCTTGATGTACCCGCTATTGCTACCCAATATTATGCTTTACAGACATTGAGTGGTTCGAGTAAAATTATAATACGTTCAACTGAAAATGCGATAGAAAATGCCGCCGATACTGAGGGGGTCTTTTTTCAAAGATTGAAAGGAGAAATTACAAATAATCAATCATTATTTCCCGAAGCGGAGTTGAGAGATTTACTATTAGTGGCTATAAATTATTGTATTCGCCGTCAAAACCAAGGTGAACTTAGCTATATACGTGAGGCTCTTGATTTGTATCGTATTGGTTTAGAAAGTCGTGTACTTATGGATAATGATGTTATTTCAGCTTACAATTATAAAAATATACAAATGTTGGCTTTGAAAATTAATGATTATGAATGGGCCGAGCAATTTCTTAATAGCTATAAGAAATTTCTACCTGAAAAAGAACGTGAGAATTTATACAAATACAATTACGCCATTTACTGTTTTAGAAAACAAGACTACACCAAGGCGATTCAGCTTTTACAAGAAGTAAACCTGAAAGAAGTGTTATTTAACTTAGACGCAAGGAGAATGTTAGCGCGAATCTATTACGATTTGAAAGAGTTTAATGCTTTGGATTCTTACATTGAAAGCTCTAAAATTTACTTACACCGTCAAAATGATATTGGTTATCATAAAGAGGCTTACACTAATTTTTTTAGGGTTGTTGAGCGATTCTTGAAATCTGACCTTCGTTCGACATCTGTAAAAGACAAGTTACGTCAAGAAGTTACGGAAACACAAATGATTGTTGAACGGGATTGGCTTTTGTCAATTCTAACATAAACATTCTTTTTTAGACCCCCTCAGTATTTTCAACACACTACTTATACATGGCCCACAGATTTGACTGATACGACTGATTTACACTGATTTTTCTAGGGAATCATAGGAA
>JAYSRS010000252.1:0-5084 GCA_043720935.1 Saprospiraceae bacterium | reverse complement strand
ATTTTGCAGCTACGCCGCAACTTGAAATCCCAAAGCGGAAATTGCTGTAAAAACTTTAAAGAATGACGATTCTTAATTTTGTCTAATTAGTTACATTTCCAATCCTTGACATTTGATGGCTTTTCGCTTCGCAATGACTTACGAAACGCCTTTAAAGCCTTAGCCCACACAACTTACAATTTATTTTTAATTAAAAACTATTTCCTACAAATGAGAAAATTAACCATTAATCAAGGCATGATAGCGATTTTTTTACTCGCTTTTACGGTGTCAGCTTGCCAAAAAGACAGGCCGTTGGCGGTCAATAAAACCGCCGAAAGTTTCGATGGACTGCTCACGCATCATTGGATGAACACGTTTCGGACATTGACCAAAAAAAGCGCGGGTTTTACGCCACCCGTTGCCGCACGCGCCTTTGGCTACGCAGGTCTGACACTCTACGAAACCGTCGTTTATGGGATGCCAAACCATCAATCCATTCAAAATCAACTCTCTACGGGTTTGAAAATTAATGCACCTGATACGACGCTTGAATACAATTGGGCCGTTGCCGCTAATGCTGCTATGGCCGAAACAGCGCGTTTGTACTACGCTAATATGCCCGAATCGCAGCAAATTGCGGTCGCACAATTGGAAGAAGCCACGTATAATAACATCCGTGAAGCAGGTAGTTTGAGCGGTGCAACGCTCGTTCGCTCAAAGGCGTGGGGCGTTTACGTGGCGCAAACGATTTTTGAATGGTCGAAAACGGACGGTGGTCACGTTGGCTATACCAGAAACTTCCCGAAGGACTACATCATTCCCATCGGTTCGGGCAAATGGATTCCGACGCTGCCGCTTTATCAGTCGCCGATGCAACCAAATTGGGGCAATAACCGCACTTTTGTTCCAAATATTACCAATTTGACGCAACCTACCACGCCGATTGTGTATTCGGAAGACACGGCTTCAACGTTTTTTAAGGAGGCCCGCATCGTTTACAATGCCGTAAAAAATGGTACGGCGGAACAAAAAATTATTGCTCGTTTTTGGAGCGACGACCCAGGCGAACCTGGCACGCCAAGCGGTCATTCGATGTCTATCACAACCATCGTTTTGCAAAAAGAAGGGGCAGATTTGGGCAAATCTGCCGAGGTCTATGCCAAAGTGGGCATGGGTGTTTCAGATGCTTTTGTGTCTTGTTGGAAATGCAAATTTGTCCACAATTATATGCGGCCTATCTCTTATATCCGCATGAAAATTGACCCCAGTTTCACCTCGTTATTAAACACACCGCCGTTCCCAGAATACCCTTCGGGCCATTCGGTTCAAAGCGGCGCAGCATCGAAGGTTTTGACCGATGTTTTTGGTACAAATTATTTATTTGTTGACAAAACCCACCAAAGTCGGACGGATATTGACGGTACACCTCGTCCCTATCGCTCGTTTTTGGAGTTCGCAAGCGAGGCTGCGATTTCACGGCTTTACGGCGGCATTCACTATCAAGAGGGCATCGACCAAGGGCTTGTGCAAGGAACAAAAGTGGGGGCGGCAATTGGGAGATTGCAGTTTAGAAAGTAAAAATTTGACAACTTTTGAAAAGTTATCAAATCTAAAAACATATCTAAAACCCCATTTTTTACGTCAAAAGCCTTGAAAACGCACGTTTTCAAGGCTTTTTGACGTAAAAAAAATGTAAAATACTGAGGGGTCTATTTTTTATAATTTAAAAAACTTCATCGTTTTAATGCTGCCCGTTGGCGAAATGATGCTGACAAAATACGTCCCACTTGCCAAATTAGACATGGACAGCGTGAGCGATTTATCGGTTAAGTTTTTGACCACTCGCGTCCGCACAATACGTCCTGCGTAATCCATGACATTGACCGTAAAATTAGGCAGTGGTTCATTGTCAAAAACGAGTTGCATATCGCTGCCAACAGGATTTGGCGCGACGACAAAGTCCAAAGCTGCCCGTTTTGCCGCAGCTTCAATGGTGACAATTTTGGTAAAAGCGGACTTAGCAGCCGTTTTTTCGACTGCTTTTAAGCGATAATACTGAGGGGCCGTCGCGGAAGCCTTTGTGTCCAAAAAGTTGTAGGATTGACGCGCCATGCCATTGTTTGCTTTGATAAAACCGATGTTCTCAAAACTGTTTTTCTCGCCCGTATTTGACCTTTGAACCTCAAAACCATCCATATCGCGCTCTTGAGCCGTTGTCCAGGATAAGCGATTGCCTTCTTTTTCTCCTTTCCCCGTTAATGTTAGCAATTCGATTGGTAGAACAGAATTAGGAATTGTGAGCAAAAACATTCCGTTTCCGTGTGTTCCGACCGCAATTTTATTGTCGCCCGTCCGATAGCGCATGTGGCTAACGACGGCGTGATTGATTTCAGTAGCCCCAATTTTTGTCCATGCCGTTGTTGCACCACTCAATGCACTTGCGTAATACAAGCCCGTTGATGTACCAACGAGATAGTACGTTATGTTGTCCGATTTAGCAATCACAGATGAGCGTGCGGAGGACAAAGCGACTGCCCCCGCCGCAGGCCCTTCGACGTTTGTCCAAGTCGGTGTTGCACTTTGCGCGTTTGAAGTATGATAAACACTGTTCACACCATAGTTGCTGAAAGTGACGAGTATTTCGTTGTAATCAGTCGGATTAACAGAAATCGAACTACACAAACCCGACGAACCCACGGGGGTAATGTCCACGGGCACGGTACTCGCTGCTGTAAAAGCAGGGTCATTCAACCGATACACTGTGCCCGATTCTGTACCAATAAATAAACGTCTATTGGCATCCGAGGCATTATAATCTAGGCCACCGTAAGCATTGTCACGAGCAGTTGCGAGGCATCGAATATTGCCCGTAATGGTGCCTGTCATTTGTTGCCAGCCTGTTATGGCATCACCTGTAATAGTTGTCGAAGAAATGCTATTTGCAGTACGCGTGCGGTACAAAGTAGTAGCACCTGCATAGTAAAGGTGACTGATATTATCGGGGTCTAAGTGAAAATAGGTAACAAAAATGCTTGAAGAACCCGATGGTGTGATGAAAGAGCCAAAAGAAGGGCCGGTTAAGCGATAAAGCGTACCATTTTGAGAACCCGCTATAATATTGAAAGTTGTGCTACTGGTGTAACTTATGAATCCAACGGCCACGCCATCTCCACCAATGATAGAGCTATACGTCGTCCCAGCAGTTGAGAGCGTTGTGCCATTGTCCTGTGCGCCACCAACAACAATATCACCACTTCCTGTGCTTGGCGCAATGTCCACATGATAGTACATGTATGTAACATAATCGTTGTTCAAAGATGTCCAAGCAACCGTTCCAGCCGTAATGTCGCCTTTATGAATACCGCCATCATCGCCCGTATATAAGGTATTATTGTCACCTGCTGCAAAAATGAAGGTGTGAATATCTGGGTGGTGATTGCTGTACAGTGCATAACCCGAAGTATTTGCATAACCGCCGATGCGCGTCGTTGCGGCAGTAGAGGTAAAACCATTGGTTGAGCGATAAACATTGGTGCCACCTACAAAAACGGTGTTGATATCATTGGGCTTAACTGCTATGCATAAATCATAACCGCCTTGGCAAGCAAACGGGTCATTGCCTTGCGAATACCCCGCCTCATCGGGCAGATTTGCAGATAAATCCGTCCATGTCGTTGTGGTTTGGTCAAATTTAAACAGTTTGGCTTCGGGCGAAGGCGCGCCGCTTGTGTGGCTCGTGCCATTCCAATACAAGGCATAAACAATGTTCGTACTGCTAGGCGCGTAGGCCAACACAATACGCCCATACGCACCAGCAGCATGCCAAGCGGCGGGTGTAACAACTGAACTAATTGTCCCTGCAATTTTTGTCCAACTGCCCGATGCACCCGTTGTGGACGTCCAAATGCCTTCATTTGAACCGCCGTCACCCGCAATAGCCCCGTAAAAATGCCCCGTTGGTGTGACAACAACATCTGCATAAGCACTGTTAGAAAAAGAACCACACACCAACCCCCACGTTGTCCCGCCATCCGTTGACCGCCTAATGCTGTTACCTGCGGCGGCATAAACGTTTCCGTTTGTAGGGTCAACGATGAGTTTATGGACAAAATCAAAAGGACTGTTAAATGATTCAAGCGTAACGGCGGTAGCAGTCAATTTTACCCAAGTAACGCCATTGTCCGCTGATTTCCAAATGCCAAAGCCTAGATAAAAGTCAGCACCTGTCAAACTTGCAGAATTGCCTGAACTTTCTCCGCTCCCATAATACCATGTATTGGTTTGCCCTGCACGGGTGTCTTGGGCAATACAAGTGACGCTGTGCATTTCTCCCGTAGGCGTCACGCGTGTCCACGAAGTCCCGCCGTTGATTGTCCGAAATAAACCCGAACTCGTGCTACCTGCCATCATGATATTGGCATCGTTAACATCAATGCCGAGCGCACGGGTTTTACCGCCTAGATTTGTCGGCCCCTTTGCCGTAAGCGTCATACCTGGAATGCTCTCTGCACCCCAAAGTGACGCGTAAGAAGGGGTTTCCACAGCCGCTTCGGTGGCTTTTTCTCTAGCAAAACGCGGAATTTTTCCCGTTGCGGGGTCTTTGAGCATATCGAACTCAAATTTGAGGCGGTCACCGACCGAGCTGGCTCTGTCTTCCAGAGTTTTGCTTTTTTTCCCTTCGCGCAAGCCAAAATACTGAGGGGGGGTTGTGCCAGCCTTTGCGATAAGCGCAGGAATTGTACATCTTGCAGCACTGGATTCGGCCACTGGTTTAGGCGTTTTCGCTTCGATTTGAGCGATGGACGTTGCCACATTTGGTGGCGTTGCAACGGGTAGTGGGTTGGCATCTGCCATTTGAGTTGAAGGAATTTGGCCTGTTTTATCCTTGGAATTGAAGAAAAACAAACCGCCTACGAGCAATACGAGGGCAAAACCGAGGGCATACGTTCTCAAAAATGCCGCATTGGGGATACTTGATTTTTTCATTTTAAATTGATTGATAAGATAAGGAATGTGAAATAAATAAAAGCGTATTTTACGGGCTGTTTTTCGCTGCGCGAAAAAGACGCCCTTTAAAAGATTTTTTAAGGAGGCAGCTTGTT
>JAYSRS010000251.1:0-5092 GCA_043720935.1 Saprospiraceae bacterium | reverse complement strand
ATAAATTGGAAGAAATGGCTGAAGAAATTGAAAAAGGGGATATGCCTTTGCCTTCATATACATACATGGGTTTGCATTCAGAGGCAAAACTTACTGAGCCACAAAAACAGACGCTCATTAAGTGGGCGCATACGCAAATGGATTCACTTAAAGCACAATATCCAGCTGATAGTCTCGTGATGCCTAAACGTCCACAAGGGCCACCTAAGTAATTAAAAATTAAAAAATTACACGCTAAACAAATAAAATATGCTAACACGAATAACACAAATTATCAATCGAATTTTTCTAATTTTAGATGTAATGGTTTAGCCTTTTATATCCAAATTGGTTTTATTAGTTTTAAAATTCGTATTATTTGTGTTGGCATATTTTATTCGGTTAGATTAAAAAATTAGAATTGCGTGATAAAGGGCTCACAGTATTTTCAATGTTGAATGATTTGATTTTGTTTATAAACAGATTTGATTCGTTTTTTATTGAAAATACTGAGGGGGTCGTTTTTTTGATTGGTCATAAGGTAAGATTTTATGGATAATTTTTAACCTAAAAATGGTGTTTTATACTCGTTTCTTTTGTTTTTAATACGCAAAATGTTTGTTTTTTGAAAATATAAGTACATCGGGTCAATATTCTATTTGTTCATATTTTATTATATAATTAAAAAAAATACAATGCAAAAATCAAAAATTTTCTTGTTAACCCTATTTTGTCTATCCTTTATTTATGCCTCTCGGGCGGCTAATTTTACGAGTGTCACATCAGGCAGTTGGTATCAAACGGATACTTGGGGTACAACGGGTACCACCAATAAAATCCCTTCAACCTTAGATTTAGTAACCATAGCAACAGGAACAACCGTAACGGTGGTGGGGCCATATACGGATTGCGATGGTTTAACAATCAATGGATTTTTAGATGTAGGTGCTTCCAATTTAACAATTGGCGGGCGTGATTTGCAAATAGATGTTCGGGCTGTGCGCAATGCGTCATGTATTGTGAACGGGCGTTTACGCATCACGGGCGATTTTTCGACTCAATTCAAAGTGTATGGCAACGTTAAATTTAATACAGGTTCAACCTTTGATATGTCGGCTGGAGCTATAATGATTGATGGTTGTGCCTATACCGATGCCTTGAGTGTACCTGCCAACACTCCTTTATTGGACGTAACAGATGCAACTAATTTTAATTCGACGGGTGGTTTGATTGTCATTTTCAACCCGCATCGTTTTTCGACTGGGCTTGCCATAAAAGGGGCAAAAACCTTTCACAACGTATCATTTGGTAACGTATTGGATTTGCCTAATTTCGGTTGCCGAAGTGCGAGTGATTTTATAATTTCTGATGTAGAAAAACCAATTTTCAACAATATTCGGTTGGCATATTTGCCTTATTCCGTTAATCCGAATAATCCAACGAATACGGTTCAAAATCGAGTTGTGCTTAACAATATTTCAGTTGTGGGAAACATTGACTTAGGCAATGGTATTTTGGTTGGCACAGGTCGTTTAAAAATAGGAAGTAATTTATTATTAGGTGGCAATGTTTCCGTAGGAGCGTTGGATGGAATAAACACGGATATTGAGTTTAATGGCAGCGAACAACAAAATATTAGCACTTATTCAAGCAATTCATCTGCCGTTATAAAAGGCAATATTTATGCAAATAATGTGAATAGAGTCCAAACAAATATAAATCTTGACGTTCAAAATGGCACCATCAATATGATACGTGGCAAGTTTGATTTGAACAATAAAACGGTTTCCGTTGCCTCTGCGCCGATGGGCGCAAATGCTTCCACTTATATCATTTCGCACAATCAAAGTGCTTATGAAGGCATGTTGGTGATCAAAAATATAACAGGTCGAACACTCTTTCCTGTGGGTACTGAAATGGCTTATTTACCCGTGACTTTGACGGCAGCGAGTGGCGATTTTAGTGTGTCTGCCAAACCGCTTTTGTTATCAGTGGGCAATAAATTTTCTATTCTTAATCAATGGGATATTAATCGAGTGACGGGTACGGCTCCTGCAAATTTAGAAGTGCAATGGAATCCTGGTAATGAATCGAAGGATTTTGGAGATTTCCGCTACAATTGTCGTTTGCATCGCTATAATGGTAGCGTTTGGCAACCCGTTGGTGCAGTAGGGTTCACCGCAAATGGTACTGTTTTTACGGCTACGGCTCAAAATGTGCAGAATTTTTCACCTTTTACGATGCTTACACAAGTGAATTTGCCCGTGGAACTCAAAAGTTTTGTCGGTAGGGTAGAAGGAAATAACGCACGTTTGTTTTGGGAAACAGCTACAGAGATAAATAACGTTGGCTTTGAGATTGAGAAAAGTACGAATCAAACAGCGTTTTCAAAGATAGGTTTTGTGAAAGGCGTGGGCAATTCTGTTCAATTAAATGTTTATAATTTTGTGGATAATGCCTTTGAAAAAACGGCTTATTATCGCTTGAAACAAACTGATTTAGACGGCAAGTTTTCTTATTCGCCTGTAATCGCTTTACAAAAAACAGGGTTGAAAGGTGGTATGAAAATTTATCCAAATCCGCTGTCCAATCAGAATACTTTAAACATAGATTTTGAACAAAATAATAAAGGCAATGCGTTTATTTCTATCTCTGAATCGAGTGGAAAACCTATTTATCAAAAAAATGTGGAAGGTCAAGAAGCCCTTCAAATTAACGTAAATGATTGGTCTCGTGGTTTATATGTGGTTCGTTTGACGACAAGTGAAGGGCAGACAGTTCTAACAAAATTTGTTAAAGAATAGTAAAGAAATGATGAAGTATCAATGATGAGTGATGAATTGGTTCAACGTATTTTAGGCATACACACAACGCAATTCATCACTCATCATTTATACTTTATCATTCTAAAAGACCCTCTCAATATTTTCATTTTTAAGTGAAAATACTGAGGGGGTCTTTTTTTCGCCCATTAAAAAACCCAATAACGGTTAGCTATCGGGTTAAATCAAAATAGTAAGTTGTTCACACTACTAAATTCTTAAATTTTTTTTTACATTTTGAAAAACAACGATGGAGAGACCGTTGGTCAAATTTTGCATATTCTTTTTGTGATTTATAACGTTTGAGCGAAGTACAAACTAAAAAGATGTGATTGATTGTTAATATTTGATTTTAGTTAATGTAAACTTTATGCAAAGATACAGCCTTTTTTCTTATAAAACATAGGCCCCGGGGTTCATTTTTTACCCTTTTTAGGGTTACATAAAAAACAAAACGTATATATTGACGAAAAACGTGTATATTTTGTTTTGAATAGCACGAGTATCCTATTAATCCGAAATCTTACGCATCACCATTTCAAGTGGCCCATTTTTAAACCGCTTGCGCCAAAGCACGCTGAACAGAACGCTCAAAACGAAGAAGACAAAAGCGAAAGCTAAAATCTGAATCGGTGGTGTCGGCATTTCATCTTCCAACAAGCCTGTGTAGTGTTTTTGGGTTATAAAACTAAAAACAACCATGCCGAGCGTGAGGTGAATGACGTAGTGTGATAAGGTCATTTGACCCGTTTTTACCAATGCCTGTATGATGTTGTTGTCAGAAAATCGCTCGCCAATAAACATGCAAATAGCAATGACCATGAAGGCAAAACCCGTTGTAATCATCATAAAAGGGAGATAAGGTGGGAAATAATCACTCATGATATAGTATGCCCAAAACTGACTGAAATAACCTGCTTTTACCAAAAATCGGAGTCCTTCAAAAAACAACAAAACGACCAAGCCGATGAGAAAAATGTTTCTTTTTACGGCGTTGCTCTGCCAATCTAATTTGCCCAACCACATGCCCACCATGAAGTAAGCCAACCACGGAAAGATACCATTCCAACCATTGTAAAACGTGTTTCTAAGGAAGCCAAACGGTGTCCAAAAGTCAGCGTATTGAAAGGTTTCAAAATTCCAACTTGTGTCAATGGGGATAACAAAAAGGAGTACGTGAAAAACCAAAATAACCGCAAGAGCCGTCCACAAAAAATACCGTTTTGGCACAAATAAAAGAAACGCCGCAATGTGCATATAACCACCATAAAAATGCAAAATATCGCCAGGCCACCAAGGATATAGCAACAATCCCAAGCCAAATAAAAACCAAGAACGCTTCAAAATGATTGACTTCAAACGCTTTTTTTCGTCTGCGGTGTAGTCTGTTCTATTCGTCATCAACGAAACGCCCATGCCCGCCGATATAATAAAAATGGACGTTGAATTGCCCGTGAAAAGCCGCAGAAATTGCCCAACGGGTGAGCCGTCTCCAAAAGAGCCAAAGCAAAAATTGAAGTTTACGATGAACATGCCAAAAATGGCGTAAGCTCTCGCTAAGTCGAAACCGATGATTCTTTTTGTGGGCATAAAACTCTTGGTAAGGATGAATAAAGCGTAAAGATATAGTTTGAGGTTATTACTCTTTCTGTTTTGACTCAAAATACTGAAAATACTGAGGGGGTGTTAGGTTAATAGCAGCAAGTTTTTTTATAAACACATAGGCACATAGGACACATAGTTTTTAGAAATAGTTTTCATAACTCATTGAAAATCAAATAATTACACATCAATCTATGTGTCCTATGTGCCTATGTGTTTATAAAAAAAATCTTACTGTTAATAGCTTTAAAACTGCGCACCAACCCCCACAAAAAACGCTCGCCCATCGCTCGGAATAATCCCCGGCCCGGGGTTGCTCTCCGCTCTCCGGGTAAAATAGCGTTGATTAAAAAGGTTATTGCAAGACACATCAAGGGATAATGTTTTCCAAAAATTCCAACTCGCACTCAAATCTGCTACGGTATATGACGGGATTATGCCGCTAACCGCCGTTGCCGTTTGTTGCGTGTTGAGCGCATCGCTAAAATGTTCCTTCACGTGATTGATTTGAAACGTTGTTTTAAAAATATTCTTAAAATGATAGGTCAAACCGCTCCGAATACTGAGGGGGGGCGCATTTTCCACATTTTTATCTTTCACCTTAACATCATCGGCATTGAAATACTTGGCTTGAAGCACCGAGCCACTCACAAAAACGAGCAACCCATGCGGTGATTTTATTTTTTTAT
>JAYSRS010000250.1:0-5096 GCA_043720935.1 Saprospiraceae bacterium | reverse complement strand
CCAATGAAATAGCGTATTTAAAAGGTGATTTAACACCTTTTGCAACAGGAAAAGCGTTTATCCAAACAGACCATCCGTTTACGCATGATTTAGATATTTTTGGCGAAAACTCTATTTTTTCGCACATAAACCGCACAACAACGCCACTAGGCGAGGAAAAATTAGCTATTTGGTTGCAAAATTCGGAGAAAATTGATATTTTGCAACAACAACACGCGGTTAAAGAATTGGCTTTTAAACTCGATTGGCGGCAACGTTATTTGGCTTCGGGACAATTGTTTATTGACGAAAAACCTGCTTTAAATGCTTTTCAAGATTGGCTTAATTTACCTTTAAATTATTCGACAAAAACAATTTTAAAAGCACTGTCTTTTATTTTACCAATACTAACGATTGTTGTTTTAGTAATGAATTTCGTTAGTGATAACGCGCTGTATTACACCGTTTTTAAAGTTTTATTCTTTTTAAATATTGGTATTGTGGCGTCGCAAAAAGCCCGAATTACCGAAGAACATCAATTGCTAACTGACCGTGACAACGCATTGAAAAAATACAGTGCATTGTTGCAATCTATTGAAAATGAATCGTTTACGTCAGAAAAACTGCAAGCATTGAAAGCAAAAGCGGCGAGCGACAATGTGGTGGCAAGTGCGGCAATTGCCAAATTAGCGCGGATATTGAATGCGTTTGATACTATTTTAAATCCCGTTGCGGCTTTTTTAATGAATGGTTTATTTCAATACCATTTACACGCTTTATTTAATTTAGAAAAATGGAAAACCAATTATGGTGCAAATGTCATGCAATGGTTTTCAATGATTGGCGAGTTTGAAGCATTGGCGAGTATTGCTAATTTTGCGTACAATCATCCCGATTTTACGATGCCTATTATTTCAAATGACGTAGAACTAATTGGTAAAAACGTGGGGCATCCGTTAATTGATTTTAATAAACGGATTAACAACGATATTGTGTTTAAAGATACAAAATTCATTGTGTTAACAGGGTCAAATATGTCGGGTAAAAGCACGTTTTTACGGACATTGGGTGTGAATTTAATTTTGACTAAAATTGGCTCACCCGTTTGTGCAGAACGTTTTACGGTTTATCCTTTTAATTTATTTGTTAGTATGCGTGTCAATGACTCTTTACAAAATGATGAATCTTTTTTCTTTGCTGAATTAAAACGTTTGCAACGTATTATAATGGCATTAGACAAACCCGAACGCACATTTATTATTTTAGACGAAATACTGAGGGGTACTAATTCCAATGATAAACGCGCAGGAACGCAAGGTTTAATTAAGAATTTAATTGGCAAAAATGCGATTGGTATTATTGCAACGCATGATTTAGTAATTAGCGATATGCAAAAAGATTATCCTCATTATTTAGCAAACAATTGTTTTGAAGCTGAAATAACAAACAATGAATTGCGCTTTGATTATAAATTAAGAACGGGCGTTTGTCAACAAATGAGCGCGGCGTTTTTAATGCACAAAATGGGTATTATAAACACCCCCTCAGTATAAAGCCGATTTTTGACCTAAATTGCTTACTTTTGCGCGTCAGATTTAGGAAATTTGCAAAATTTCCTAAATCTTATACCTCTCAGTATTTTACAAAATATCGAGTAACTGATGACTTCAGAAATCTTAATTTACTGGTCAATATCAATAAAAACGGGTTGTCATTGCGAGGAGGCACGACGAAGCAATCTTTAAGTTTTTAGCACTATTTTGCTTGAAAATAGACGTTTTTTTAATCAATTCGTCATTGCGAGGAACGAAGCAATCTGCTAAAACCTTGGAGATTGCTTCGTCGTGCCTCCTCGCAATGACGATGTGTTTTTATTGAAATTCTAGGTAAATTAAGATGTCCGAAGTTACTGGCAGTAACTAACTTATCTCATTTTGAAATTTGAAATTCTCATGTTTAACAAAGGCTCTAAGGCTTACAGCATTTTCGCGTTTAAATGCCCCCGTTGCCACGAAGGTGACTTGTACTACACGCCTACTTTTGGTCTAAAACGCTTGTTTGATATGCACGAAAAATGCCCAAATTGCGCACAACGCTACGAATTAGAAACGGGTTTTTATTGGGGCGCAATGTTCATATCTTACGGTATTGTAGCATTTTATATGTTCGGTGGTTTTGTTATATCTTATTTTTTGTTAGGCATAGATGTGATGTGGGCTATGGGTGTTTTGACTTTCGGGACAATTCCGCTTTACGCTTGGTTTTTCCGCATCTCGCGCTCAATTTGGATTAATTTTTTTGTGAGATATGACGCCACATTTATGATTAAAAAATAACGAATGGGCCACTGATTGGGCTGATGCAACTGATTTACACTGATTTTTAGTTTTACTTTTGACATTAAAAAGAAACTAAAAAAATCAGCGTAAATCAGTCTAATCAATCAAATCAGGGACCCATCAAATCTTAAAATATCTAGTTTTGACATTTACATTACAACACACTGACCCGCACTCAAAAGCCCGTGCAGGCCGCATAGAAACCGAACATGGGCCGATTGAAACGCCAATTTTCATGCCCGTAGGTACGCTCGGAACGGTCAAAGGCGTGCATACAAAGGAATTGGAAGACGACATTAAAGCCCAAGTCATTCTAGGCAATACGTATCATTTGTATTTGCGGCCTACTATGGATGTTTTGCAAAATGCGGGTGGTTTGCACAAATTTAATGGTTGGAAACGGCCTATTTTGACTGATTCGGGCGGTTATCAAGTTTATTCGTTGGCGCACCGCCGAAAAATAACGGAAGAAGGCGTGACCTTTGCGAGTCATATTGACGGCTCAAAACACTTCTTTTCGCCCGAAAGCTCGATAAATATTCAAAAAATAATTGGTGGCGATATTATCATGGCTTTTGATGAGTGTCCGCCTTATCCTTGTGAGTACGATTACGCCAAAAATTCGATGGAATTGACGCACCGTTGGCTCACGCGTTGCCTCAAATTTCACGAAGAAACACCCCCTCAGTATGGACACGCGCAAAGCCTGTTTCCCATCGTTCAAGGCTCGGTTTTCAAGGATTTGAGGACAAAATCGGCTGAATTTATCGCTGAACAAGGTGCAGAAGGCAATGCAATCGGCGGCCTTTCCGTCGGTGAACCTGCGGAACACATGTACGAAATGACTGATTTGGTCTGCTCAATTTTGCCGACTGACAAACCACGTTATTTGATGGGCGTTGGAACGCCCGTCAATATCTTGGAGAATATTGCCTTGGGCGTTGATATGTTCGATTGCGTATTGCCTTCTCGCAATGCACGGCACGGCTTACTCTATACGGCAGAGGGTGTTATGAATATGAAAAATTTGAAATGGGCGAACGACCATTCGCCAATTGACAATACTGAGGGGGCTGCCCCGACGAGCAAATTTTACTCAAAAGCCTATCTCCGACACCTTTTCCATGTAGGCGAATTGCTGGCAGGACAAATTGCGACTTTACATAATTTGGCGTTCTATTTATGGCTCGTTACGGAAGCCCGTCAACGGATTTTGGAGGGTACTTTTAGCGTTTGGAAGGCCGAAATGGTCAAAAAAATTGGCCAACGGATTTAGCATTAGTAGATACGCACGGCCGTTGGTATCTACGCGCTGAAATCACACCCATCAAAAAGCCTTGAAAACCGTGTGTTCTCAAGGCTTTTAAAGCATTTATACTGAGGGGTGTAAAACCAAGCTTTCTAAATCGGCCTACCCGCGTATTTTTCCAAAAACTCTTCCAATTCCGTCAATGTATCGGGCGAACCGATGGCAATTGTGATGTTTTGGTGCAAATTTTTAGGTTGAATGTCCATCACGCGGTTGCGGCCTAGCGTAATTGCCGTGCCACCTGCTTGCTCAACGACGAAGGCTAAAGGGGCGCATTCGTAGAGCAAACGGAGCTTACCTTTCGGAAATTTACGGGTGTTCGGATAGAGAAAAACACCGCCAACAAACAAAATGCGGTGAATGTCAGACACCATAGAGCCAATATACCGCAAGCTGTAATTCATATCCGAACAATGGTCAATATAACGCCGCATTTCGACGTCGAATTTCAAATAATAGCCTTGATTGACGGAGTAAGAACTGCCCGAGCGCGGGATTTGAATGTTGCGGTGGCTCAAACAAAATTCGCCGATTGACGGGTCGAGTGTGAAGCCGTTGACGCCATTGCCTGTGGTGTAAACGAGTAGGGTAGAAGTGCCGTAAAGGACATAACCCGCCGCCACGAGAGCCGTTCCTTTCTGCAAAAAGTCTTCCATCGTTACTGCTACTGAGGGGTCGCTGAGGCGGCGATAAATGCCGAAAATAGTGCCGACCGACACGTTAACATCAATGTTGGATGAGCCGTCTAAAGGGTCAAAAACGACGATGTACTTAGCAGGTTTGTTATTAATCGGGGCGATTTCGACGAATTCTTCAAGTTCTTCGCTCGCAATCGCGCAACATTCGCCCGAGTTGCTGAGACATTCGATGAGCTTTTCATTGGCGTACATATCCAATTTTTGCACCACGTCTCCCGAAGTGTTTTGCGTCCCGTCTTTGCCCAAAATATTGACAAGACCCGCCTTGTTGACTTCGCGATTGACAATTTTGGCGGCCACGCCAATGTCGCGGAGTAAGCCTGTGAGTTCGCCTGTTGCGTACTCAAAATCGTTTTGGCGACGAATGATAAATTCGTCAAGGGTGATAATGCGATCCATACTTAATTTGGTTAGAAAAATGAAAAGAAATTAAAAATTAAAAATTAAGAATTTAAGATTCATAAATAACTGATTATGAATTAATTGTAAGCCAAATTCTTTATTTTTTGTATCTCTAATTTCTAATTTGGTTAGAAAAAATAAGCGCAAAGGTAAGGGAGATTAATGGGAATGTTTTACCCTAAAAAGGTAATTCTGAAACACAAGTCTTTTATTTTTGCCCCCTTTATTTTTCGAATTTTATTTCGGTAAAAACCCTTTTTTTTCATAAAAATACTTTTTGTAAATTATCTGTACATTTCTTACGCACTGTTTCTCGCTACGCTCGAAAGGCGTGCAAAAGAGGGATTTTTAAGGAGCGAGCGTGGTTTT
>JAYSRS010000249.1:0-5098 GCA_043720935.1 Saprospiraceae bacterium | reverse complement strand
ACGAAGCATGCTTCGTCTCTACATATATTTACAAATTTTTGCCTATTTTTCAACTTGAAATTCTCAATTCAAACATGGATATTGAAGCACTACGGCAGTATTGCCTTGCGAAAAAAGCCGTTACAGAAGGCTTGCCTTTTGGTGATACGGTCTTGGTTTTTAAAGTGGCGGACAAAATGTTCGCGCTCATGCCCCTCGATACTGAGGGGGCTAGCATCAGCCTAAAATGCGACCCCGAACGCGCAATTGACCTTCGGGAACAGCATCCCGAACACATTGCAGGGGCGTATCACTTGAATAAAAAGCATTGGAACAGCGTCATCTGCGACACGGGTTTAGGCGACCGTTTGATTCAAGAATTGATTGACCGTTCTTATGATTTGGTGGTAAAATCGTTGCCAAAAGCGGCGCAAGCTGCCTTAAATGATTAATTATTTGATTCTGCAAACATTAAAAAAAGCCTTGAAAATATCAGTTTTTAAGGCTTTTTTTATGTTTTTGCTTGCAAATTTAAGGGCAAAAAAAAAGCCTGCGAACAAAGTTCGCAGACCAATCAACATTTGTTAACCCCAAAAAAATTATACCATGAGTACAAAACTCTTTATATCGAAAATGATATTTTCTAACTGTTGTGATGCAAAGGTAAACCTCTTATCCGATTTGTCAAGTTTTACGCTGCTTTTTTTAACCCTTTTTTTGTAATTTTTTTTTAATGAATATTAAGCAATTCTCTATCAAAAAATAACATAAAAAATGGATTAATTCAACATTCCTTTTACGGAAGCGTAAAACAATTGTCTTCCCAAAATAACAAAAAAACGGGTTAGCTCAACACCTCTTTTACGAGTTGCGCGGCTTCGCGGAGTTCAACCGCCGACTTGACGTTCAAACCCGATTCGTTAATCATTTTCTGCGCAATATCGGCGTTCGTTCCTTGCAAGCGAACGATGATGGGGACGTTGATAGTGCCGATGCTTTGGTACGCATCAATGACGCCTTGGGCCACGCGGTCGCACCGCACGATGCCGCCAAAAATGTTCACCAAAATCGCTTTCACGTTCGGGTCACTCAAAATGATATTAAAGGCTTTTTCTACGCGTTCTGCATTTGCCGTGCCGCCTACGTCCAAAAAGTTGGCAGGAGAACCGCCGCTCAATTGAATCATGTCCATCGTTGCCATCGCTAAACCCGCGCCGTTGACCATGCAGCCTACATTTCCGTCAAGTTTTACATAGTTTAAATCCGCTTCTGAAGCAATGACTTCGGTCGGGTCTTCTTCCAATTTATCGCGTTGTGCTTCGAGGTCAGGATGACGGAAAAGCGCATTATCGTCAATTGAAACTTTTGCATCAACTGCCACAACTTTATCGTCAGATGTCCGCAAGCATGGATTGATTTCAAACATACTTGCGTCAGATTGCACGTAAGCTGTATATAAGGCGTTGATAAAAGCCGCCATTTCCTTGAAAGCACCGCCACTTAAACCCAAATTGAAGCAAATTTTGCTTACTTGAAAAGGCCGCAAGCCCAACATCGGGTCAATCCATTCTTTTTGAACCAACTCTGGCGTATCATGTGCGACTTTTTCAATGTCCATGCCCCCCTCAGTAGAATAGATAATGACGTTGCATTTTTTACCTCTATCCATCAAAACCGAGATGTAAAATTCTTTTGGCTCGTTTGCGCCTTTGTAATACACATCTTCGGCCACCAAAATCTTACGAACGAGCTTACCTTCTGCCGAAGTTTGCGGCGTGATGAGCATCATACCGAGAATATCGGTCGCACGGTCGCGCGCTTTTTCGGGCGACGGGGCGAATTTGACGCCGCCACCTTTACCGCGTCCTCCAGCATGAACTTGCGCTTTGACGACACAACCTTCACTGTTGCGCTCAACTTGAAGGCGTTTTGCCGCTTCAAACGCTTCGTCGGGCGTCGTGCAGACGATGCCTTCTTGAATCTTAACGCCGTATTTTTTCAACAGCTCTTTGCCCTGATATTCGTGGAGATCCATATTTGACTCTTTTATTTTCGATTTATAAAAATAACGCGCAAATGTAGGTTGGGATATTGAGATATTGAAAAGATATTGAAAAGAATATTATTGTACATTTTGCACATCATGGGCCACTGATTGCACTGCTTAGGCTGATTTACACTGATTCCTTAGATGTACACAGGAAAAAAATCAGTGTAAATCAGCCTAATCAGTCCAATCAGTGGGCCATTGCTATTGCATTCGATTCTACATTTTTTCAAACCCATAATCGCGCTCCACCAAACAAATGCGGGTTTTGAAATTTTTGTACCACAATTCGCGGCCATTGTCGCGTGCTTCGACGTGTTCCATTTGATATTTCCAATTGCGAATTGCGGCCAAACTTGCCCAATAAGAAACGGTAATCCCAACGTCTTCGCGTGCGCTTTCGACGCCCAAAAAGCCGTTCATCGTTTGCGCTAATTCGACCATTCGAGCGGCGGTTTGACCGTAGGCTTTGCCATCGTCTTCGAGGCGGGTTGAGGTGAAAATCACCGCATAATAAGGTGGTTGTGGTGTTTTAGCTATCATTTTTTCTGAATTAAAATTTGAGCATAAAAAAGAGACCCCTCAGTAAAAAAGGCGAAAAATTCTTGAGAATGAGCATTTTTAAGCATTTTTTGTCATGTTTACTGAAGGGGATAAAAATACGAACTCTACGTTTGTTGTCGTTATCATTACACTGATTTGACGTATTGACGGTTTAAAATCACGCAGTGTCTCAAACATACATCCGTGTTTCAAAATTTTTAGCTGTTCCAAGCCTGTTTTAACGGAATTATCATATAGCTTTAAAAAAAAATAAATATGAAAAAATGACATTTATAAACCAATAAAACTAAACATTTCGGAACAGTTTTCGTAAACAATATAAAATTTCACACTTATATTTCAAACGATAAGGAATAAAAAAAATAGTAAAAGAACAAATTTTAGTTTGCAATTACTTGAAAATCAGTCATTTGCAAATTTTAAATTTTAAATTTTAAATTTTTAATTCCCCAAAACGGTTTTCCCAAAATGTTAAAAAGTCTATTTTTCTTCTTTTGGTTGGTCAACGGCCCTTTTCCCTCCGAAGCCCAATGCGTATCGGGCAACTGCATTAACGGCTACGGCGTAGCGAATTTTCCAGAAAAAGGCAAAGCCCGCTATAATGGGCAGTTTTTGAACCAAAAACCGAATGGTTTTGGCAAAGCCGAGTACGGTGACGGTAGTTTTTACGAAGGCGATTGGCTCAACGGCAAGTGGCACGGGCAAGGCTCGATGACCCTCGCAAGCGGTACGCAACTCATCGGCACATGGCAAGACAGCCGTTTTATGGGCAACGACCCTGCGCTTGCGGCTGACCAAAAACCGATGGCACGACCTGCTTCTTCGGCGTCGCCAACGCCAAACGCGCCGCCCGAACCTACCAAGACGGAGGAAGAATCGATGCATTCGACACCTGCACAACCCGTTCAAAACCAATTGATTGCACCCAAACAACGGACAGTTGCGGCAGCAACAAAGACCCCTCAGTATGGTAAGCCAAAACCGCAAGTTTGGGTGATGTCGGTAGGCGTTGCGGCCTACAAAAATCCGAAAATTGCTTTAAAATACCCACAAAGTGACGCTTTGGAAATGCAGGGCTTGTGGCGCGGCCCCGAAGGTGGGTCGTTGGACTACAATCATATTATGGTTTTAACGAATGACAGAGCCACGCGGCGCAACATTTTGGATTCGATGCGCGTCTTATTTTCAAGGGCAACCGAAGATGATATGGTGATTTTTTATTTTTCGGGACATGGTTTAAAAGGCTCATTTTTACCGCATGATTATGACGACAATGACGTGAAAATCGAATACACCGAACTCAATGATTTGTTGACTTCTTGCCCCGCAAAACATAAATTAGTCATCGGCGATGCGTGTTTTGTGGGCAGTTTGTGGGCTTCAAAATCGGTTGAACCAAGCATTTTAGAGACGCCCGATGAGGTGGAAGGCAACGCTTTTTTCCGTGAATTGAACCGAACAGCCCCGGGAACGGCCTTCATGTTGTCCTCGTCGGCGGATGAAGAATCGTTTGAAATATCGAGTTATGGCCGCAGTATTTTCACGCATTATGTTCTCGAAGGCTTGAAAGGGGCGGCAAATGCCAATGATGATGAGGTTATTACGGTTAAAGAATTATTTGAATATGCTGCTTCAAACGTCCGCATTTTGGCTAGTCGGGTCAAAAAAGAACAAACGCCGCTTTTGCGTGGCACGTTCGACCCAAATATGCCTGTGGCGATGAAAAGACAATAAATGGAATCAAAAATTAAAAATTAAGAATTAAAAAATGCCGCGCTTGACAGACATCAAGCGCGGCATTTTTTAATTCTTAATTTTTAATTTTTGATTCTTAATTTTTAACTCCATTCGTCAGTTGATGCTGCTCCATAATCGCTTCTAAAATGGCTTGTGGAATGTTCTGTTCATTGCTTTTTTGATGGATAATAATGTCCGCTTGTTCATAAAAAACGGCGCGTTCGGTAACTTTTGAATTGATAAAAGCCAATAATTCTGCTTCCGAACGGCCTCTCAGTAAAGGCCGTTTTTCAGCTTCTGATTTGAGCCTTTCGAGCAATAAATTAGGGTCAGTTTTTAGATAAACCGTTATGCCTGAATGGTTTATAAATTTCATATTGTCGTGAAAGCACGGCGCACCACCGCCTGTAGCAACAATAATATTATCCCATTTTGACAAACCTTTTAAGGCGTTGCTTTCGATTTGTCGAAAGGCCGCTTCGCCTTTGGCATCAAACAATTCGGCAATTGCGACCCCCTCAGTATTTTCGATCAAATTGTCAGTGTCAACATACAAGTAATCCAACAATTGAGCAAGCTGTTTGCCGACGTAGCTTTTGCCCGAACCCATAAAACCAATGATAAAAATTTTCATAATTGTTAATTTTGAATCGGAATTGTCGGTTTTATGTCTCAGGAATGCGAAATAAATAAAAGCGTATTTTCATACACACTGTTTTTCGCTGCGCGAAAAAGGCGTGCGTGGAGAAAATCTATCGGAGGCAGCTTGTT
>JAYSRS010000248.1:0-15376 GCA_043720935.1 Saprospiraceae bacterium | reverse complement strand
AATAAATAAAAGCGTATTTCACGGGCTGTTTCTCGCTACGCTCGAAAGACGCCCTTCAAGGAATTTTCATGGAGCGAACGTATTTTTGAAAGAAAAATCTACGATTTTTCTTTCAAAAATACGTTTGCTCCGATAGATTTTTTCCTAGCACGCCTTTTTCGCGCAGCGAAAAACAGTGCGTATCAAAACGCGCTTTTATTTTTTCAACGTTTCTAATACAAAATACGTAATAAAAATGACGAATACATTGCACAATTGGCACCAATTAATCGAGAAAAGAGACACCCAAAACATCGGCAGCATTTTGGCCGACGACGTGGTGATGCACTCGCCCGTCGTGCATACGCCTATACATGGGAAGAAAATCGTGACGCTTTACTTGATGGCCGCTTTTCATACGTTTGCTAACGATAAATTCACGTATGTACGTGAATTGAGCAACGATTCGACGGCAATTTTGGAATTTACGACTGAAATTGACGGTATTTTTGTCAACGGTGTGGACATGATTTCGTGGAATGAAGACGGTTTAATCGTTGATTTTAAAGTCATGGTACGCCCTCTAAAAGCCGTCAATCTGATTCATCAGAAAATGGGGGAGATGTTGAATCGGTTGAAATAAGGTTAAAGTACCCCTCTCAGTAGTTTCGGGTTTTGAGTTGCACGCAACTCAAAACTCGAAACTCAAAACTACCCGATTTTAGGCTTAACGCTCGATTCCCGAATCACCAATTTACTAGGCATAACGACCGTTTGAGGGGCAGTATCGGGTGTTTTTATATGATCAAAAAGGAGTTGACAACTTTTCGCCCCTATTTCATACGCCGCTTGTTCGACCGTCGAGAGGGTAGGGGTAATGACTTCTGAAACGGGGGTATTACCAAAACTCACAATCGCTATGTGTTCGGGAACTTTGTAGCCGTAACGCCGCAAGGCAATCATTGCCCCAATCGCTTTTCGGTCGTTGACGGCAAAAATAGCATCGGGCAATGGCTTTAATCCCAGCAGTTTTGACATATCCCGAAGGCCGTCTTCTTGTGAAAAACCTGAATAAACCAAGAGGTTTTTCTTTATTTCCATATTGTTTTCTTCCAATGCATCCATGTAACCTTGCGCTCGTTTTTGAGCGTTTTCAAGGTGTTTTGGCCCTGCTAAATGTGCAATGCGCTTGCAGCCTTGTTGAATCAAATGAAGGGTGGCATTGAACGCGCCCTTGTAATCATCCTGCACCACTTTTGAGGTATTGATGTCATTTAAAACGCGGTCGAAAAAAACGATGGGCAAGCCTTTGGCCATGAGTTTTTGGAAATGTTCAGAAGTGTTTGTTTCAAGCGACACAGATACCAATAAACCATCTAAACTATTGACAGACAGTTTTTTAAGTATGAGTTTTTCTCTTTCTAGGGATTCGTCAGAGATAAAGAACATCACGTTGTAACCTGCATTGTAGGCCACATCTTGAATGCCTTTGACGACTGTTGAAAAATACGGTGTCGCAATTTCGGGCAATAAAACGCCGATGATTTTTGTCTCATGTTTGACCAAGCTCACGGCATACGGATTAGGATTATAGTCCAATTTTTCGGCCAAAGCCAACACTTTTTGGCGCGTTTCGGGACTCACGTCGTATGCGTCGTGCAAGGCCCGCGAGACGGTCGAAATCGAGATGTTCAACGCGGCGGCTATGTGTTTGATGGTAACACTTTGATTTTTCATTATTATTGTCTAGTATTTACGAATACGATACAATGGCTCACTGATTTGAGTGATTCGACTGATTTACGCTTAAGTGAAAGTGGTTTTCGGATTTTTAAATGAAATCTTTTACTTGTATGACTAACCCCAACTTTCAAGTTGGGGAAAAGGGAATAGGCACTTATTCGGCTTTAGCCATTAATCTTAGGCTCTGATAATCAATAAGTTAGTGGCTAAAGCCGTGAAAGTCATTGTTAATATCAACCCCAACTTAAAAGTTGGGGTTAGTTATACTTGTAGCAATAATCCGAAAACCACTTTCAATTCAGTGTACACTGATTTTCCTGTCTCTAAAAGAAATCCTAAAAGAAATCCCAAAAGAAATCCCAAAAGAAATCCGTGTAAATCAGTCGTATCAATCTAATCAGTGTGCCATTACGCAACACGAACAGTAATTCAAAATTCGATTGGCGAAGGTAATTTTCTTAAACGGAAACGTTTGTGTAAGCGGATTTTTAAATGCTGAAAAGACGATGTAGTTGAATTAAGGTGATTTTATTTCTCGGAAATGGGGTATTCGTTGTAGCAAAGTTCCGTTAGTATTTTTAATGAAAAAGCCGTTTGATGTGGTGTCGAGGCGGCTTTTGTGTGTTTTATACTGAGGGGGTACTTAAAATTGTTTTGGTATAGAGGCGGCTCTGCAAAACTAAGTGTCCAAATTTACGTTTACTAAAATTGGAATATTATTTTCTAGTTCCCACAATAATCGTATCTTAGCACTTAGATTGAGGGTGATAGCCAAATAAATGTTTGGAAATCATTGCTTTACGTTGTTCACACTTGCTTATTGTTATTAAATTATCCGTCTTTTCCTATGTTCAGTATGTCAAAAACGCCAAGTCGTCCGTCTCTTTTTTTAGCCTTTACCGAAGCAGGACGCGCTTTAACGGAGTTAGGTATTTCTTATCCGTATCAAAATTTTCGCAAAACCAAGGACGAAGGCGACGGTCATCCCGTTATGATTCTCCCAGGATTTATGACGACAAAGACCTCAACAACGATGTTGCGCGACTTTATTGACAAATCGGGCTATACCGTTTATGATTGGGGCATGGGCAGAAATCTAGGAAAAGTGGAATATATGGCCACGTTAATCGCTTCCGTTGAGAAACTATATGCGCGACATGGCCAAAAAGTGAGCTTGATTGGTTGGAGTCTCGGCGGCATTTTTGCCCGTGAAATCGCTAAAGCACGGCCTGATTTGATTCGTCAAGTCATTACTTTGGGGACACCTTTCAGAGATATTACGCAGCCCAATAATATTTCGTGGTTATATACCCTCATCTCGGGCGGCAAAGAAGTAAAAGATACCGATATGGTGATTCTCAACAATTTGCCACGTCCTGCACCCGTTCCAACAACCGCTATTTACTCAAAAGAAGACGGCATCGTGCCGTGGCGTGCTTGTTTGGAAGACGAAGACGCCCTGCATCAAAACGTTCAAGTGCATGGCAGTCACATTGGTTTGGGCGTCAATCAAAGCGTTTTATGGCTCATTGCGGACAGATTGAAACTGTCAAAAAACAATTGGCGACCCTTCAAACCGCAAAATTTGGTGTCTGAATGGTTGCTTTATCCGTCTTTTTAGAATTTAGAATTAAAAATTAAGAATTGAAAAAGCCGCAGCGATTGGTTCGTTACGGCTTTTGATTTTCAAAAGAGACCCCCTCAGTATTTTTACCTTTTTTACACCTTTTCTTATGTATAAACAAGGTCTCGTTTTTGGCAAATTTATGCCGATTCACAAAGGGCATTTGGCACTAATTGATTTTGCGAAAAGTCAATGTGAATCCCTCATTGTGTCCATGAGTTACACGCCTAACGACCCGATTGACCCACTTTTAAGGCGCAAATGGTTGGCACAACTATTTGACAATCAATCAAATATAGAATTAGCTTTTGAACTAGATGATTTCAATGACGATGGTTTACCGCTTTTTGAAGCGACCAAATTGTGGGCTGATTTTATCCGAAAAAGGTTTCCCAACATCAACGCTTTTTTTTGTTCCGAAGACTATGGTGCGCCGCTTTCGTATCACTTGAATTTGCCCTGCGTTGTGTTTGATAAACCACGGCTGCAATTGCCAATTTCAGCGGCGCAAATACGCGCCGAACCGTTCCGACATTGGCACTATATCCCCTCAGTCGTACAGCCTTATTTTGTCAAAAAAATATGCACTTATGGCCCCGAATCAACGGGTAAAACGACGTTGACTGGGGATTTAGCGCAGCATTTCAACACCACATTTGCCCATGAAGTTGCCCGTGATTTATTGACCGATAATAACGTGTCAATTGACGCTATTTTACGCATCGGTCGCGCTCAAACGGCTCTTGTTGAACAGAAAACCTTGACGGCCAATAAAGTCCTTTTTTGTGATACCGATGTGATTACTACTCAAATTTATTGTCAATTGTATTTAAACGAAACTCCCTCGGAACTCATTGATTTAGAAGCTAAAACGCATTATGATTTGTACGTTTTATTGGATATTGACGTGCCGTGGGTGGAAGACCCGTTGCGTGATTTTGGCGACAAACGCGTTGAAATGTACGCACTTTTTAAGTCAGAATTGGACAAACGCGGGATTGATTACATTAAAGTTTCGGGTAATTGGGAAGAGCGAAAAAAGAAAGTAATTGAAGTGGTTAATCATTGGTTTACGTAATCTGCCGACATCCCAAATCCTACATCGATTTTTTTAACAAAATTCTAACAGCGCATCTCATCAACTTCGTCGCTTAATTCCAGTGATTTTTCAAGACCTTTACAAGCGCACACGTTTGTCGAAGTGACAAAAATTTTGGACGAAAGGGTACGCGAACGGAATATCAAGGCGGCGGTAGTCGTTTTGGCCATCGTGGCAACGGTTGTGGCCGTTGATGTGGCATCAAAAAACAGCTCTTCGCCTCGTTCTTCCTTGCGTAACAACGACTATTCTTTTGCGACTAATTTGGCGGCTGATTTCTCTTTCAATTTCTTTGACGCGTTGATTTACAATCATTTATCAAAACGAGAAGCCAAGAAAGGATTAGAAAGAACCGTCATGTTTCCGCGCACATTAGCCCCTTCTCAATCGCACATCGGAACGGTCTATTTTCCTCGAAACGACGACGCCAAACAGTTGTTGTTCAACTTCAAAGTGGGTGACCAAGACTTTAAAACGCTGTTTCAACAGACGATTCAGACGAGGTATTGAGCCACTGACGATATGGTGATATTGCTGGGTCTGCTATCCGAAGAAAAAATAAATGTGATAAATGAAAAAAGCCTTACAGAACGTCAGTTTTGTAAGGCTTTTTTCATTTATTGCATACGATTTTACCCCCCTCAGTATATTTCGGATTTGAGATGTCGGCTTTCGCAAACGTACCGCTAATTCAACAGCCGTAACTCAAAATTCTGTCTATGTATAAAATTCATCGTTCATAACGCATCATTCATCATCAAAAATAAAGTCATGCAAAACGAAATAAAAACGACGAACAACAACCTGTACAGCGAAGACCTCGCACCGATTGCCCCGCAAAACCGCACGTGGAATACGTGGAATTACGCTGCTTTGTGGATTTCCATGAGCCTCTGCATACCGACGTATATGCTGGCGAGTTCGCTCATCGAAGGCGGGATGAGTTGGGGGCAAGCGATTTTTACCATCTTTTTAGGCAACACCGTTGTCTTGATTCCAATGCTTTTAAACGGTCATGCGGGGGCAAAATACGGGATTCCATTTCCCGTTTTTGCACGCGCAAGTTTTGGCACAAAGGGTGCGAATATCCCCGCAATGCTTCGGGCGATTGTGGCCTGTGGTTGGTTCGGCATTCAGACGTGGATTGGCGGGAGTGCGCTGTTTCAGATGGTGCGCGTGTGGTTTCCGTCTTTTGATACGCTGCCACAAATTTTTCCGACGGGCTTGGGACTAGGCACGGGGCAAGCAATGACGTTTTTGCTGTTTTGGCTACTAAATATGTACATCGTCAAATTAGGTGTTGAGAGCATTCGTAAATTATTGGTTTTCAAGGCGTTGTTTTTACCACTCGCGGCAGCAGCTTTGTTCTTTTGGGCGATTTCGGCGGCAAATGGCTTGGGGTCTATTTTGGAACAACCCTCGAAATTCACGACAAGCGCGGCGTTTTGGACGTATTTCTTTCCCGCTTTGACAGGCATGGTCGGCTTTTGGGCCACTTTATCCTTGAATATTCCCGATTTCACGCGCTATGCGGTCAGTCAGAAAGCCCAAATTACGGGGCAAGCGATTGGTTTGCCGTCTTCAATGACGCTGTTTTCCTTCGTCGGTGTCGTCGTCACGTCCGCAACGACGCTGATTTATGGCACAACAATTTGGGATCCGTTGGTTTTGGCGGCTAAGTTTGACAGCCAAATTTTGGTCAGTTTGGCAATGATTGCGGTGGTGATTTCGACTTTGGCTACCAATATTGCGGCCAATATCGTCAGCCCTGCAAACGATTTTGCGAACCTCAATCCCGCTAAAATCGACTTCAAAACGGGTGGCTACATCACGGGCATCATCGGCATTTTGATTTGTCCGTGGAAACTGATTGCCGACCCGAGCGGCTATATTTTTACGTGGTTGGTCGGTTATTCAAGCCTTTTGGGGCCAGTCGGTGGCATTATGATTGTTGATTATTTCTTCATTCGCAACAAAAATTTGGACTTAAACGCGCTTTATACTGAGGGGGGTGTTTATTCGTACAAAAATGGGTTTAATACCTTCGCTATCATTGCTTTATTAATTGGCATTTTTCCTAATGTTTTTGGTTTTTTGAAGGCCATCAACGCCGTAAGCGCGACGGCCTTTCCCGATTGCTTGACGCAGTTGTACAGTTATGCGTGGTTTGTGGGGTTTGGTGTTTCGGGATTGGTTTATTGGCTTCTAATGAAAAAAAACTAAAACAAATTTTGGTTGTTTGACAATTTTAGTGGCGTCGCGTTTTGTCATTCAGAAGGAACCTCTATTTGTTACATTTTTGCCTTATTTCGGAGAAAATATACAACAAAGAGATTCCTTCTGAATGACAAAAATGCACTTACCGCTAAAATTGTTAAAGAACCCGATTTTTACGCCATAACACCCACCAATTCCTCAACAACTTCTTCCAAAATATCCAATCCGCGCATCAAATCTTCATCAGAAATCACCAACGGGCTTAATGTCCGAATGACATTGCCGTTGACCCCTGCGGAAATGACAATCAAGCCGCGTTCGTTGCATTTTGCAATGATTTGCTTGGTCAAATCAGCATCGGGTTGGTTCAAATCACCATTTTTTACAACTTCAAAGGCCAACATCGCCCCCAAACCACGCACGTCGCCGATAACATCGGGAAATTGTTTGGCCATTTTTTTAAACCGTTTCAGCACCGCTTTGCCGACGCGTTGACCGTGGGCATTGATGTCGATTTCTTCCATATATTTGATGGTCGCCAAGGCCGCCGCCGAACAAACAGGATTGCCCGAATACGTGCCGCCGATTGTTCCCGCATTAATGCTGTCCATAATATTTGCCTTGCCAATCACGCAACCAATCGGCATACCCGAACCCATACTTTTGGCCCAAGTCGAAAGGTCGGGTTCAACGTCGAAATGTTCGTAAGCTGCCCAAGTTCCCGTGCGTCCGAAGCCCGATTGCACTTCATCGAGAATCAAAACAATGCCTTTTTCGGTACACACTTTTCGCAATTCCTGCAAATACGCTTTCGATACGTGACCAAAGCCACCTTCACCTTGTACGACTTCAATAATCACCGCAGCGACTTGATTTGCAGGGACTTGTGTATTAAAAAATTTGTGCAACTCTCGAATATGGTGTTCTGAAAAGGCCCCCTCAGTATCAAACAGTTTCTTATCGCTTGGCGAAAAATAAGGATATGGCAAACGATAGACTTCGGGCGCATAAGGCCCGCAACCGAGCTTGTAACCGACCTTAGAAGTCAACGTCATTGCCATCATTGAACGCCCGTGGAACGCCCCCGAAAAACAAATCACGGCATCGCGTTTAGTCGCTTGACGGGCAATTTTTATCGCATTTTCAACGGCTTCCGCGCCCGTATTTGTCAAAAAAACCTTTGTTCCCGTGCCGCCGTGCGGAAAAATATCGGCGAGTTTTTGGGCTAAATCCATGTAAACGTCATATAAAGCGACGTTGAAACACGTATGAATCAATTTAGCCGCCTGTTCTTGAATCGCCTTCACAACAGGTTCGGGACAATGCCCCGCGTTCAAAACGCCGATGCCGCCCGCAAAATCAATCATTTCGCGTCCGTCAGCATCCGTAATTATCGCCCCTTTCGCGTGGGCCGCACTCGCAGGGCTGAACACGCCGAGGGCGTTTGGCACGAGTTTTTTTCTTCTTTCAAAGAGAATTTCGGTATTGGTCATTGTTTCAACTATTTTATTTTCTTATTTTTAAATACTTCATTCAACCGTTTTTCATACAAAACGGATAATTGTTCTGTATTTACTTTTTCTAAGGCTTCCAATCTATCCGCTTGGCTCAAGCCTTGTCGCATCAATTCCGCATTATGGCTTTCCAAGTTAGCTAAAATTGTCAATTGAATATCAGACGCACTATCGCGGATATTCCCCTTTTTATCGGGATTTTGCACCCGCCATTCTGCGGCTGTCATATCAAAAATAACTTTATTTAGCAAATCAGCTTCCGAAGCATAAACGATGCCCTGACTTTTAAGTGGTAAGTTATGCTTAGGAATAATATGGGTTTGAATGGCTTTTGTATGGATATGGTAATTTATTTTTGAGAATTCGCGTCGCAAATCCCACGCTTGATTTTCCTTCAAAAGCATCAATTCGGCTTGTTTGAGCCTATCCAACTCAATAATCATCCGCATATTGAATTCAGGATTGAGCCATGCCGCAAACAAAAGGGCGAGATGCCGATGTGCGAACGTGCCGCCACCATAACGCCCTGCTTTGGAGATGATGCCCGTCGCGTCTGTTGCCTCAATCCATTTTTTGGGTGTCAAATTGAATGAATTTAATCCTGCTTCTTTTCTAAAGGTGTCGAGGGCGTCACCTTTAAAATTGGGATTGAACATTTGCTCCCAGACAATTAAGGATTCTAAGGTCAACCGATTCCGCATCCATGAGCGCACGAGGTCGTCTCTTAATTCTTCGTCCAAAGTGCCGATTTCAGTAAGGTTGAAGTATTCCACGCCGTCAACCAAAATGAAAGAAATAGCCTTATCCTTGATGATTATATTTTGTTCCATAGCCTTTTTTATAGTTTTTTACTTTTTTCAAAGAGGATTTCAGTATTAGTCATTATCCGTTGATTTATTTTAAGTAATTGAAAATCAATATTTTATAAAACATTTTTTATCTTTTGCAGCAGTCTTTAATACTGGATTCTTGGTTGCGGCGTAGCTGCACAATCTCGGTAACACCTAGTAGGTAAGCCCAATTTCACGTGCGGTGTAACCGCTAAACAGCTAGTTTCGCGGTTACACCGCGTAAAAAAGTCGTTGGTTGTTTGAATATTACCAAGATTTTGCAGCTACGCCGCAATAAATACCTTCCAAAATGTTAGCGGCTAACTCAAAAATTAACATTTTTGCTTAGAAAACACCCGTTATACTGAGGGGCCTCTTTTGCAAATTAAATAGGCTCAAAAAAATCATCAAACTCAATATTTAACAGTTTTCTTAGATTTTCAGCGTCTTCTTTAATGATAAAAATACCAAAAGCTAATTGCGTTTTATAATCAAATATTTTATCTACTAAAACGGTTGTAAACTCTTTTTTTAATCGCTCAATATTGGGTTTAAAAAGATTTTTATCTATGCTTTTTCCATTGTAAGCAATAAAAAAAGCGTAAATATCAGTTGGGTTTTCAGCCCATATTTTTGTCCAATTTGGGGATTTATTTTGAGCAAAATAAGCGTAAGGATTAATGCCCAAGCTGTGATAAATCATATTGCCCAAACCCATCCCACCAAACCGCATCGGATTCATTTCAATCGGCATTAAAACGTCGTTATCCAAACGGAACTCGCTGTGAATCAAGAAGTTAGTAACGTTTAGTATTTTATTTAACGCTGTAAAAAATGTTATGGCTTTGTCATAAATGCGGTTAAAAATGTCTTTGCTCGTGCAATAAACAACGTGCAAATAGGCTTCCTCTTTGGGCATCGGATGATGATAAATATTTACAATATGTGGCTTGCCTTTTTCATCGTAAAACATATCAACGGCGTATTCTTCGCCACTTATAAAATCCTCAATAATAAAGTCATTTTTAGACAAAACAGTGTTCGAAAATACCGCCCCATTCTTATCCAAATCCGCTTTTAATTCGTTGAATAAATCATGGCAATTTGTCGTTTCATCAATAATTCTAATAGCAGTGCCAAAACAACCTTTTAATGGTTTAATGACCGCTTTTTTTGTGATGTATAATGATTTAATTGCCTCAATTTTGATGTGCTTATACCGATAATCAGGGTAAATAGTGGATAATATTTTTCTAAAAGCAAACTTGTCTTTCAACACTTCCATTGCCTTTTTTCGGTCTGTGTCCAACATTCTGCTCATCACAATATCAATCGAAGATTCAGATGTGATACAGACTTTATCATCTTTTGAAAAATAGAGATTTGATTGTGTCAAATCATCGCTGCTCATCCTGTCCATATTTTGCGTTTCGGGCATGGTTTCCAACGTACCCGCTTCGGCATTTACGGAGGTGATGAGGTGAATTTTATGATTTTCTATCATTGTTTTAGTTTGTATCACGGACTTCAGTCCGTGAAGTTTTAAAATTCACGGACTAAAGTCCGTGATACAATTTATTCCATTATCACAATCGTTTTCCAATTCACAAACTCCTTCAAACCATATACTGACAACTCCCGCCCGTAGCCCGATTTTTTGACGCCACCAAAGGGCAAACGCGAGTCCGATTTGACCAAAGAATTGATAAAAACGTTGCCCGAATCAATTTGTCGCGCCACTTTGTAACCGCGTTCCAAATCAGTTGTCCACACCGCCGCCGCAAGGCCATAACGGTGATTATTGGCCAATTCAATGGCTTTTTCCTCATTTTTTGCGGAAATTATGGTCGCCAAAGGGCCAAAAGTCTCTTGGTCAAAGGCGGTTGTCCCAAAGTTCACGTTAGTAAGTAGGGTCGGTTTGAAATGACAGTTATCGCGCTCACCGCCAAGGATTTTTATCGCCCCTTGATTGAGTGTTTCGACAAGTTGTTTCGACAGTTTTTCCGCCAAATCCAAACGCGCCATTGGCCCTACATTTACTGAGGGGTCGAGTGGATTGCCTTGAATTAAGGCGGCGATATTGCGTTGAAAATGATGCGTAAAGGCTTCACGCACAGCGTCAACGACAATAAACCGCTTGGCACAAATGCAGGCTTGACCTGCGTTCATCATGCGCGATTGCGTCGCTATGCGTGCCGCTTTTTCGACATCGGCATCGGCCAAAACAATAAACGGGTCAGAGCCACCGAGTTCCAAAACCGACTTTTTAATGTGCTTCCCCGCAAGCGACGCGACCGCCGAACCCGCGTATTCGCTACCCGTAAGCGTGACGCCTTGCACGATGTCGGCAGCAATCAAGCGTTCAGTTTGGGGGGTATCAACGACGATAGATTGAAAAACGCCTTCGGGAAAACCCGCCGCTTGAAAAACCTGTTCAATCGCTTTGGCACAGCCAAAAACGTTCGGTGCATGCTTCAAAATCGTCACGTTTCCCGCCATAATTGTCGGCGCAGCATAGCGTAAAACTTGCCAAAATGGGTAATTCCAAGGCATAACAGCGAAAATACAACCGATTGGGTCAAACGCAACAAGGGCTTTGTGCGCCTCAAACGGGATAATTTCATCGCGGAGATACCCCTCAGTATTTTCGGCAAAAAACGCCACGTGACCCGCCGATTTCTCGATTTCAGCGCGTGATTCACCGATAATTTTACCCATTTCGGTAGTTATAAGCGTCGCTAAAGTCTCTTGGTCACGGCGCAAAATAGTGGCAACGCGCAACATCAATTCCGCCCGATGGGCAAAAGACGTTTTCCGCCAAGACCGAAAAGCCGTAGCCGCCGTATCGAGTTTTTGTTGAATTTGAGCATCCGAAAGCGCGTCGAACTCGGCGACCGTTTCAAGGTTGTAAGGATTGATAGACGTAAAAATCATTGATTGATTCTTTGCAGTTTTACTTAGAAAATAGTTGAAAAACAGTAATTTACACTTGCTTTTAAAACACATAGAGAAATAGGACACATAGTTTTAGATTTTGTCATTCAGAAGGAAACTAAATCTATGTGTCCTATTTTTCTATGTGTTCCCAAATGTGCAAGTGAAAATTTCGGGCAAATGTAAAAAATAGACCCGTTAAGTTTTCAGAACTTAACGGGTCTATTTTTTAGAAAAAAAGTGTTCAAAAATGGGTAAAATACTGAGGGGTCATTTTTCAATAACCTCGTTTTCGATATCCGTTTGAGACATTTTTTCTTGAATATCCAATACGAAATCAAGCGAAACCTTAACTATTTTCGCAATTTCTTCTAAGGAAACTCGACCCGACTTAATCAGACGTTGCGTTACTTCGGTTTGAACTTTGGCATATCCACGCTCATATCCACGCTCATATCCACGCGCCTCTCGACGTGCCTCAATGGCATCAAAAATTTCGTTTAGAAATTTGTCTTCTGAAATATCAACTATTATCGGCATCTTTTTTTTTAGCCGTTTTGCGCATTTTTTTTTGAACATCCAACACAAAATCAAGCGAAACGTTAGCAAAATCTGCAATTTCCTCTAAGGAAAATCGGCCTGATTTAAGCAATCCCTGCGTCGTTTCAGTTTTAAGTTTGGCTTCTGTAAGTGCTACGCCGAGTGCTACGCCGCGTGCTTCTCCGCGCGCTTCTCCGCGTGCTTCGAAGACATCACAAATTTCATTGAGATACTTGTCTTCTGAAATATCAATTGTTAGTGGCATTCTTTTTACAAATTTAGTGACTAAGGGCTGCAATTTACGAAGGTTCGACAGAATCTGCAAATGAATCGCACATTTTTTAACCCTATCCGCTTCAAATCCTTGAATTTTAGACAAAATTGCCTCAATAACCGTGACGGCGGCTTCTCCTTCCAAATCGCCCAAAATGGCAAATACTATTTCCTCGGGTGTTTCACCATCCAAAAATTCACGATAGGAAATATCGTGCAAATCAATGAGATGAAACTTAAAAGTCATGTTTGGGTCAACCAATTCCGTTGTAATCGTGCAAGGTTCATTGCCAATATAAACGACAAGCGGACAAACGGGCATATTGTTCTTGTCGGCCAAAATGGCGCAATAAAGCGCGCCACGCCTTAGTTTGTAGTAATTTTCTGCTTGAAATTCCAAATGAAAAATGAAATTATCTTTCGGCTTATCGTGCAGAACAATGCAGCAAAAGTCGGCTTCTTTTTCAACGGTCACTTGCAATTTGTCTTTGAGCATCTGAATGCGGCTCAGATCAACGCCGATGCGTCGCGCAAAGACATGGCTCAAAATAGGCATATCTATTTTCATTATGCGGTCGTAAGAATTCATAATTTTCTCTATATTTTTGAGCAAAGCTAAATTAACCAATGCTCACAAACAAGGCTTTTACTCATAATTGTTCTCATTTTTTTTATACAAATATATGAAAAATACCATCATTTAAGTCAAAATTGATACATTATGGGCACTTTTTACTAGGGTTTTCTTATAAAAATTAAACGCTTGATTCACTCTTAGATTTTACCACTTATTTCAATCGGAGCGCGTTGTCATTGCGAGGCACGAAGCAATCTTATAGGCTTGGCAGTCTGCTAAAACAAAAAAATTGCTTCGTGCCTCGCAATGACAACGTGTTTTAGCTTGAATTTCCAGCATAAACCATTAATAACAACGTATAAGAAAACCCTACACTTTTCACCTCAAAATGCTCAAATACTGAGGGGTGTCTTAACGCCACTATTCACTTCCCACTTTTCACTTCTTAATGGCATTTAAAATAATCGAACGGCTCATAACAGTCCAAACACCTAAACAGCGATTTACAAGCCGTTGAACCGAACTCGCTAATTTGTTTCGTATGCGTAGAGTTACACAAAGGGCAAGGTACTGAGGGGGCGTCTTCAAACAGCATTTTGTCCAATCGAGCGCGGGTTTGCGGTGGTGCGATGCCGTAATTTTTCAACTTTTCTTTACCGCTTTCTGTCATCCAATCGGTTGTCCAAGCAGGGCTTAAAACAGTCGTAATCTTTATATTTTCAATGTGATACACAATCATTTCTAATTTAATATTTGTGGCAATCACGTTCATTGCAGGGCAACCTGAGTACGTCGGTGTGATAATAATTTCCACTTCCGAATCGCTCACCCGAACGTCGCGCACGATGCCCAAATCTAAAACCGACAAGACGGGTACTTCGGGGTCGGCGACGTTTGCGAGAATCTTGTAGATGCGTTTTTTTAAATCCATAATTGAAAAATTTAAAATATTTGTTTTAAAAAAATGAAATCAGATTGAGCGCAAACCCGTATTTTTTAGTAAAAAACGGTTTAACTTTGTAGAGATATGTTGAAAACGTTTTAAAAGTAGATAAAAATGCCCAATCAGTACGACCGTATTTTAAAAGAAAATGTTGATTTTCTTGCGCCTGTTATCGCAAGATGGCGTGGTGTGAAGATGAAAAAATATGAAGTCTTGAAAGACAAAATGCAAGCTACCCTTGAAAACGAGGTAGATTTTTGCGCTAAAATCCTACATGATGATCCCGATTTTGATGAAATTTTTCACATCGAATTTCAATCAACGCCCACTTATACGCCGCGTCGAGGCCGATTGTACAATGCCTTTTTAGGTTATGTTCACAATTTGCCCGTTCGTCAACTCGTTCTATATTTAGGCAGTGAACCGTATAATATGGCGACAGAATTGATTGAGCCTCAAATATCTTATCGTGCTGAAATCATTAGTATGCGCGATTTTTCGTACCGTTATTTTTTAAGACGTTCAACACCCGAAGAAATCATCATGGCTATTTTGGCCGATTTGGAAGGCGAAGATGCAGAAAAAATAATTATCAAGATTTTAAATAAAGTCCGTAAATTTAGCCCTCGAAGAGCCGCTATTTGCACCGTTCAGATGCAAGTGTTATCGAATCTCCGTAATTTACAAAATACTGTCACTAAAATTTTAGAAGAAATGCCATTTGCTATTGATTTATCAAAAGACCCGTTTTTCAAAAAAGCATTTAAACGGGCAGAGACGCAAGGTGAAGCCGTAGGTGAAGCTAGAGGTGAAGCTAGAGGTGAAGCTAGAGGCGAAGCTAGGGGCGAAGCTAAAATAATAGCCAACTTCCTTGAAAGTGGCCGACTTTCAGTGGAAGAAATTGCCGAATCTGCAAAAATGCCCATTGAGTTTGTCTTGAAAGTTCAAAAACAACTCAACTTATCTAAAAGGCAAACGAGAAAGAAAAAATAGATTTATTTCTTTCTAAGGAATGTGAAATAAATAAAAGCGTATTTTACGGGCTGTTTTTCGCTGCGCGAAAAAGACGCCCTTTAAAAGATTTTTTAAGGAGGCAGCTTGTT
>JAYSRS010000247.1:0-1831 GCA_043720935.1 Saprospiraceae bacterium | reverse complement strand
TTCCCTATTCCCATCTATTCTCTTATTTTATTGTCTTGTCAACCATAAAAGTAAAGAGAATAGGGGGAATATTTTTTTTTAACTTAACAAGCCAGTTTGAAACCTGCGTCAAGTTGTAACTAATTGATTATCAATGAATTTACCGCTATGTTTTTATTTTGCGATAAATAACCGATGATTCCGTTTTATTTTAATGCCCATAGAAATTTTGAAAAGAGACCCCGCAGTATTTTGACGTTTCAATGGCTTTTCGTTCTTGCTTTTGATGTCAGTTATTTCCACTTTGAGATTTTTACGGCGGCGTAGCTGCCCAACCTTGGTAATGTTTAAACTTCCTACCACTTCTTTACGCGGTGTAACCGCAAAACAGGCAGTTTTGCGGTTACACCGCATAAGGAGATTGGGTTTATGTACTATGTGTTACCGAGATTTTGCAGCTATGCCGCAACTAGAAAAGCCAAAACAGAACTTACTGATGTTACCTTCACCAAATTATTTACAAATCAATAACTCATGTTACCCAAAGCGACTTAAATGGCACACTGATTTGAGGGATGCGACTGATTTAAAAGGGTTTCTTTTTTAACGGAAACGCTTATAGAAAAATCAGCGTAAATCAGTCGTATCCCTCAAATCAGTGTGCCATTGTGTAACACCAGTCAACAAAAATTATGATAAAAAAACAAAATTCAATCGGTCGAATTTTAAGAAATTTCGTCCTATTTCCTATTCTAGGCATCTTCGTGTTAGTGAATATCATCCTCGCCGTTCAGGTTAATCGAATGATGTATTTTGGCGATAATCCGCAGAAAATACCGCGTAAAAAGGTATCAGAATTGACTGTTTCGGATAAAATATTGGGTTTAGACCAACTCAAACGCCCCGTTTATGACAGCTTATCTATGCCGCATGAAACGGTCAATCTAATGTCCGAAGGCTTCAATTTAGAGAGTTGGTACGCGCGTCACGACACGATTTCGCGCGGAACTGCCTTGTTATTTCATGGTTTTGGCTCATCTAAGGATGAATGTCGTCTGGCGGCGGAATTTTTTTTTAAGGAAGGGTACGACGTTTTGTTGACCGATTTTCGCGCGCACGGCAACAGTTCGGGCAATGAAAGCATGGGCGGCTACGTGGAGGACAAGGACGTGGTGACGGCTTATCGGTTTGCCGAATCGAAAGGGGCGCGAACGATTGTGATGTGGGGCGTTTCGATGGGCGCGGCAACGATTTTGAACGCCATAGCAAACGATGGTTTGCAGCCTAAAAAAATATTTTTGGACTGTCCTTACGGCAGTTTTTTGGACGGAACGAAGGGCTTTTTACGCATGGTTCACGCGCCCGAATCGCCGCTTGCAGAGATGATGATGTTTTGGGGCAGCGTCGAAAAAGGGCATTGGGCTTTTAGCAATCAACCGACGGAATACGCTAAAAAAGCGACAATGCCAACGCTTTTGATGCGTGGCAACAAAGATGTCCGCGTATCACAAGCCGAAACGGAAGCCATTTTTAATAATTTGGCCACAAAAGACAAGCAGTTGGTGATTTTTGACGAATCGCCGCACGGGGCTATTGTGAAGTTTGAAAAAGAAAAATGGGAGACAACGGTTCGGGCGTTTTTGAATAAATAGTAATTTTAGACCCCCTCAGTATTTTGCTTAAAAAAGCCACTAAAACGTTCGTTTTAGTGGCTTTTTTAAGCAAAATCAATTCAATTGCGTTAATAAGTCTTCAAGAGGTTCAGTAATATTTAACGGAATTATCGGCTTTGTGGTACAAAAGCTTTTTTCAATAATTAATAATTTGTAACTCATTGATTATCAATACGGTT
>JAYSRS010000246.1:0-5127 GCA_043720935.1 Saprospiraceae bacterium | reverse complement strand
AATTATCGGTTTTATGTCGCAAATCAATTTTTGAGTAAAAAAAGGCATTTTTGTGGCAAAAGATTGGCAAAAGATTGGCAAAAGATTGGCAAAAGATTGGCAAAAGATTTAGGAAATTTGCAAAATTTCCTAAATCTTTTGCCCCCTCAGTATTTTGCGACATAAAGCCGATAATTCCGATGTTTAAAACAAATATTATCAAGTAGGTAGGTAGTTTTTTAGGGTTTAAACGTTACGAAGATTCAAACCCTGTCCATTACCCACATCTTTTATAGGTGTAAAAAAACGGTGTAGCGCACCCTAAATATTTGTAGAAAACCACAATTGCCAAGATTTCCAAAGGTGCGTAGCACCGTAATATTTATAATTTACAGTGTTTTTGCTATATACATTTGTCGAAATGTTGCCAGAATAACGCTAGAAAGTCGCTCATTACGGTGCGCTGCACCTTTAAAACTAAGGTTGTTGTTAAATTTCTACAAATATTTTAGGTACTCTGTACCTTTTACAACACTCAAAAAAGATGTGGGTAATGGACGGGATTCAAACCTTCGTAACGTTATGGCTTTTTTTAATGTCTAAACAAAAAAATAGACCCCCTCAGTATTTTTGCCCTTTTCCAAGAAAAGTTCCCTATTTTAACCTACTTTTGCCGCCGTTTTGATGCATCAATCGGTCGAACGTCATTTGCCCTTAAACAAAAAGACCTTTTGATGCCTTATTTTTAGATTATAACAGGCAAGTGACAGATTATAAATGAGCAATATAGTAGCAATAGTCGGCAGACCTAACGTCGGCAAATCCACTTTTTACAACCGTCTCGTCGGCGAACGTGACGCAATAGTTGACAACTTTTCGGGTGTTACCCGCGACCGTAAATACGGCACTTGCGAATGGAACGGTAAGAAATTTATGGTCGTTGACACGGGCGGTTTTGTGGAAGGTTCGGACGATATTTTTGAAAAAGCCATCCGCGCACAGGTCAAATCAGCCTTAGAAGAAGCCTCCGTCGTCGTTTTTATGGTGGACGCCACAACGGGCGTCACTGACCTCGACGAAGAAATTGTGGAAATCCTTCGCCGTACCCGCAAACCCGTAATTTTGGCGGTTAACAAAGTAGATACGCCTAGTTTGCAGCTCTCTGCTAACGAATTTTACAGCTTGGGCTTTGATGAAATCTATTTTGTTCAATCCGTTTCGGGCAGTGGAACGGGCGATTTGCTCGACGCAATTGCCGAAAAAGTAGAAAATGAAGAGCCACTTGATACCGAGTTGCCAAAATTTGCGATTGTCGGTCAACCGAACGTCGGCAAATCCTCTTTGTTGAACGCGTTGTTAGGCGAAGAACGGACAATCGTGACGGACATCGCAGGGACAACCCGCGACCCAATTCACTCACATTACAATAAATTTGGTAAAGAATTTGTCATCGTTGACACCGCAGGGATTCGCCGCAAGTCAAGGGTGAAAGAAGATTTGGAATTTTATTCGGTCATGCGGGCCATCAAAGCGATGGAAGATTCGGACATCGTTTTGTTGATGATTGACGCGACGCAAGGCGTGACATCGCAGGATTTGACCATATTTGGTTTGGCCAAAGACCGCAATAAAGGTATTGTGGTTGTCATTAATAAGTGGGACTTGATTCCGAACAAAGATGCGAACACCGCTAAGGTTTTTGAAGAAGAAATCAAGGGCAGACTCGCACCTTTTGTCGATGTTCCCGTGATTTTTACGTCCGTTACCGAAAAACAACGCATCTTGAAAGCCATCGAACTTGGGCTTGAAGTACATGAAAATCGGATTCAAAAAATCACGACTTCCAAGCTAAATGAATGGTTGGAAGAGGCGTCGGCTAAGTTGCAACCGCCGTCGTTCCGTGGTCATTTGATTAAAATTAAATACATGACGCAATTGCCGATTTTCTATCCTGCTTTCGTCCTGTTTGCCAATCATCCGAAGGAAGTACCTGAAAATTACAAACGGTATTTGGAAAACTCACTACGCGCCAAATTTAATTTTACAGGCGTGCCAATTTCATTGTTCTTCCGCGACAAGTAAGTGAAAAGTGAAAAGTGAAAAGTGAAAAGTGAAAAGTGAAAAGTGAAAAGTGAAAAGTGAAAAGTGAAAAGTGAAAAGTGAAAGGTGAAAAGTGAAAGGTGAAAAGTGAAAAGTGAAAAGTGAAAAGTGAAAAGTGAAAAACGAAAAGTGAAAAGTGAAAAGTGAAAAGTGAAAAGTGAAAAGTGAAAAACGAAAAGTGGCTGTTTCAATCAAAAATACTGAGGGGCTATTTATCACTTATCGTTTTTCGTTTTTCACTTATCACTTACCGTTTATCACTTTCCACTTACCGTTTATCACTTTCCACTTACCGTTTATCACTTTCCACTTACCGTTTATCACTTTCCACTTATCGTTTATCACTTTCCACTTATCGTTTATCACTTTCCACTTACCGTTTATCACTTTCCACTTATCGTTTATCACTTTCCACTTATCACTTTCTTATGCCTTTTATTCAAACACCTATCGAGGGACTTTTAGTTTTTGAACCACGCGTTTTTGGTGACGAACGTGGTTATTTCTACGAAAGCTACAATTATGATACCTTTCGTTCGGCGGGTATCAATGCCGTTTTTGTTCAAGACAATCAAAGCCGTTCAACGCGTAATGTACTGAGGGGTCTGCATTATCAAGTCGGAGCGTTCGCACAAGCTAAATTGGTACGCGTTCTTGAAGGCGAAGTGATGGACGTTGTGGTGGACATTCGAGAAGGTTCGCCGACTTACGGGCAGAGTTTTTCACTGTTGCTGACGGCAGAAAATAAGAAACAATTGTACATTCCACGCGGTTTTGCCCACGGATTTACTGTGTTGAGCGACATTGCAGAGTTTTTTTACAAATGCGATAATTTTTATTCCAAAGAATCAGAGGGCAGTATCGCCTTTGACGACCCTGCTTTAAATATTGATTGGGGCATTGATTTGAGCGAAGCTATTTTGTCAGAAAAAGACAAAGTGCATCCCAAAATGGGGGAACATCGAAAGTTTTATTGATGCTTTTATTAATACGACTAAAAAAGCCACGTTGTCATACGTGGCTTTTTTAATTAGGCTTCACGACGCTTGATTAAACTCTGTGAACTCCGTGGACTCTGTGTGAAAACACCAAAGTACTGAAGGGCTTCGATGTCGGATTTCGGACACGGCACACCGCCGAAATCCCAAATCCGACATCCGACATCGAAATACTGAGGGGCCTAAAACGGAAAACCAATCGCCAAATTAGGATTAACATTGTTGCGATAGCTGTAATTTTTTATGGGAATCCAGTTCTCATTGTCTTCACTTTTGTAGGGATTGCGTAAGCGGAAGCCAAAATCAACGCGCAGCAAGGCATACGTCACGTCAAGTCGAAAACCAAAACCGCTTGAAATGGCAATTTGGTCGAACCAAAATTTATCAATGTTGCCGTTTGGCACTTTTTCGTCAGCTTTTAAGTTCCAAATATTGCCCGCATCGAAGAAAATCGCGCTTTCAATGCGCCAAATTAAGGGAAAACGGTACTCCGAATTGAGTTCCATTTTCACATCACCCGCTTGAAACGGAATCGCTGATTTGTTATTTACGTCTCGAAAACCGCCTTGCCCAAGCCCTTGCGCGAGCCATCCGCGAATGCTGTTGGGGCCGCCGACAAAAAATTGACGAGAATACGGTACAAAAGTTCCCGCAAAAGGCGTGGCCAAACCGACCGAAAAACGCGCCGCATAAGCCCGTCTTTCTTGCAATTGTCGGGTGTAGCGCAGGTCAAATTCGCCGCGCCAAAATTTTGAAAATGCCAATTTTTTGGACACTTTGTAAGCAATTCCTTTATTAAATGCTTGTTCGGCCAACCATAATTCAGAACCTGATTGCTGAATGCCGAAGGTGTATTGAAACTGCTCACCAAAGATATTTTGTCGGCCACTGTTTTCATAAATCAACGAACGGAACGCAAAACCCGTCAACAGCTGAGGTTGTAAACTTCGTAAAAAACGTTCATTACTGCTCACTTGTAATACTGTATCTATGCGACTTAATTGTAATTCGACGCCCGATTGATTGAAAACAAAGCGTTCGATGCCGTTTTTACGCTTGAAAATATTGCGAAAATTGAGGTTAAATTGTTGCAATTGATAAAGTTGCAAAGGCAGCAAATTGCGGTACGCGTAACTCACGTTGATGTCGCTGCTTGCGTTCTCGCGGAGTTCTTCATAAAAGTTGTTTTTGACAATGCCGATTTTATTGAGCAACCACCAAGACCTTGAAAAATTGATAAATTTGGGCGTTGAGAGCGTGTTTTGAAAGCGAATATCGCTTGAAACACCATTTTGAGCGACGCCTAAGCCGTAGTCAAAACCGATAGAAAGCGTCGAATTGAACCGTTCCGCCCCGCCAAAAACGTTGCGGTGCGTGAAACCGATGTCCCCCGCGATACCGATGCGACCGAGCCGCGTGTTTTGTTGAGTGCTTGAAATATTGGCGTAATTTAGCTCTAAACCGCCTTCAAAACTCATTTTTTTACTTGGCGTCAAATATACTTTGTAATTGACCGAATTGGAATCACATTCCTCAATAAGTGGTTTAATATTAACGAAACGATAAATACCTAAGTTGTTGAGTTGGCGTAAAGTACGGTCGGCGTTGTCCTTTCGGTAGGGTGTGTTAGGGTTCAATTGAATCGCTTTACTGAGGGGTGCTGCGCGCAGGCCGATGTCGCCTTGTGCGTAAGTAAAAAAGATTTTTTGGTCGATTATGGAGTCAAAAGCGATGGTTTCACCACGCGTTACATCAAATTTTGGGTAAACAATTACCTCGCCCGTTGCGAATTTTCGGAAGGCAAGCGGGTCGTTTGGCTTCTGAACCGTTAGCTTGATATTGACTTGTCGGTTGCCTTTTTCGTTTAATCGAAAATAAGTTGTATCGGCTTCAAGCGGGGCGATATAATTTAATGTGAAACGGGCGTAGCCTAAGTTATTGAGTGATTCTGTAATGCGTTGTCGCTCCCGCTCATAAAAACGGGCGTCTAGTGGCGTTCCTTTTTTCAAAATTGTTTGTTCGCTAAGGTCGCTTAAAAGATACTGAATCG
>JAYSRS010000245.1:0-1838 GCA_043720935.1 Saprospiraceae bacterium | reverse complement strand
ATGATTATTCTTGGACTCAACGCCTATCATGGCGACTCATCGGCCTGCATTTACAGAAATGGCGAACTTATCGCCGCTACTGAAGAAGAGCGCATCCGCCGTCAGAAACACTGGGCAGGGCTGCCCACGGAATCCATCAAATTTTGCTTGAATGAAGCAGGTATCACGCTACGAGAAGTGGATCATATTACGATTTCACGTGACCCAAAAGCCAAATTTGGCGAAAAAGTGCGCTACGCTTTGAGCAACGCCTTTACGTTGGGGTCAATCCGCAATCGGGCTAAAAACTCCTTGAAAATCAAGGGCATCAAGCAAGAAATTGCCGACCGATTGGGGTTTGATATGCGGTATTTCAAGGCCGAAATTCATTTTATCGAGCATCACCGCAGCCACATGGCCTCCGCGTTTTTGGTGTCGCCGTTCAGCGAATGCGCGATTTTGTCGGTTGATGGCTTCGGCGATTTTACCTCGACAATGCGCGCCGTCGGGCAAGGCAACAAGATTAAAGTGATGGACAGCGTGTCTTATCCGCACTCTTTGGGCGTTTTTTACACGGCCTTTACGCAGCTTTTGGGCTTTCCGCACTACGGCGACGAGTACAAAGTGATGGGCCTCGCGCCTTACGGCAAACCCGAACTTGTGGACGAGGTGCGCCACACGATTCTCTACAAACCAAACGGGCTTTTTGAGCTGAATCCGAAATATTTTCGGCATTTCAAAGAGGGCATTCAGATGGATTGGGAAGGCGGCAATCCGCACGTCGGAACGCTTTATTCCGATTACATGACGACCGTTTTTGGCGAAGCGCGGAAAAAAGACGAGCCGTTGACCCAATTTCATAAAAATTTGGCGGCATCGGTGCAAAAGGTCTGCGAAGAGGTCGTCTTTTATATGCTGAAAGATTTGTATGACAAAACCAAATTTGACAGTGTGTGCATTACGGGCGGCGTGGCTCAAAATTCGGTTTTGAACGGTAAAATCACGTCTTTCACGCCCTTCAAAAACGTCTTCGTTCCGCCTGCGGGACACGATGCGGGAACAAGTATCGGCTCGGCTTTGTACTTGCAACACCAAATTTTTAATATGCCGCGTGCGCCGTTCAAGCATCAGGCATACACAGGCGCAAAGTTCGATAATGCCTACATTAAAGGCATTTTGAACGAAAAAGACCTCTCTTTTGAAGAAATTGACGACGATAATTTGTTCGATATTGTCTCCGATTGCCTCATCGGCGGCGGCGTTGTCGGTTGGTTTCAAGGGCGTGCGGAATTCGGGCCACGGGCTTTGGGCAACCGTTCAATCCTCGTTGACCCGCGCCGACACGATGCCAAGGATTTGCTGAACGCCAAAATCAAGCGGCGGGAAAGTTTCCGACCGTTTGCACCGTCAATTTTGGAAGAATACGTTTCCGAATATTTTGAAAAAGACGACAATGTGCCGTTTATGGAAAAGGTTTTTCCGATTAAAAAGAACAAACAAGCCTTGATTCCTGCCGTCACGCACGTGGACGGAACGGGCCGTTTGCAGTCGGTAAGTCACGCGGACAATCCTCGGTATTACAATTTGATTCATGCGTTTAATGAAAAAACGGGCGTTCCAATTCTCGTTAATACGTCGTTCAACGAAAATGAGCCAATTGTCAACACGCCTGAAAATGCGTTGGAGTGCTATCTCCGTACCAAAATGGACATGATTGTCTTGGAAAATATCTTGATTCGGCGCACCATGCCCGCTAAGGTCTTTTCGAGCGAAAATGGTCAGATGGAAATGAGCCAAAAACCATCGCGCTTCTTTAATTAAGCTGCTTTTTGAGTTTTGAGTTACGGGTTTTGAGTTTT
>JAYSRS010000244.1:0-5133 GCA_043720935.1 Saprospiraceae bacterium | reverse complement strand
GAAAATCTATCAAAAAAAGGATATAAATCATTTAGAAATGTATTCAAAAAAAAGGGGGAACATTCAAAAAGGCGGCTTAACAAGCCAGTTTCAAACCCGCGTCAAGTTTTGTGCTAAATGATTTTGTCGAGCCACTTAAGAAAAAAACAGATTGCTTCGTCGTGCCTCCTCGCAATGACAGCGTTGTTTGACAGAAAGTAGAGGTAAATTGAGATTTCCGAAGTTATCAGTAGGTAATGAAAAGTGATAAATACTGAGGGGGTCTAATTTTTCGTCAAAAAAACTATTTTTGCCCTTCAAAACTACGTACAGGCAACTTCAGTCGCCTACATAAAAAAATATTGGACAAAATGACCAACCCTAACATACTCGATACGGCTATCGAATTTTTATCAGGCGTCGGCCCTCACAGAGCCGATTTATTGAAACTCGAATTGCGGATATTTACCTTCCGCGATTTGCTGTACCATTTTCCGTTTAGATATATTGATAAAACTAGATTTCACCGCATCGCCGACCTCAACGAAGACAGCGACACGGTGCAACTCAAAGGCGTTTTGCGGCGGCTTGAAACGATGGGCGAAGGCCGTGTCAAACGCCTCACGGGAACGTTGCGCGAGGACTCGGGCAGCAGCATCGAATTGGTGTGGTTTCAACAAACGCATTTTTTAGAGCGGACGTTAGTCGTTGGTACTGAATACATTGCGTATGGTCGGCTCAATCATTTCAACGGGCGTTACTCGTTACCACATCCCGAAATGGAAGTCGCTACGCCTGACGCATTGGAAAAAAAAATGTCCGCTTTCGACCCTGTTTATCCTTCTACGGCCAAGTTAGATGCAAAAAATTTGGATGCCAAAGGCCAACGCAAACTGCTCCGAACGCTTTTTGACAAAATAAAAGCATCGGATGTCGGCGAGAATTTACCCGAAACAGTGTTGAAACTCTATAACCTACCCCCTCAGTATCAAGCCTTAAAAACGATACATTTTCCCGAAGATGACCGCAATCTGCAAATTGCGATTCAGCGACTGAAATTTGAAGAATTGTTTTACTTGCAATTGCGGTTGTTGCAATCCAAAAAAGTGCGAAAAGCCACCGTTCGCGGCCACGTTTTTACGCACGTTGGGGATTATTTCAACCAATTTTACGCGGAAATCATGCCTTTTAAATTGACAGACGCGCAAAAACGGGTCGTCAAAGAAATCAGAAAAGACCTCGGCAGCAATATCCACATGAACCGTTTGTTGCAAGGAGACGTCGGTTCGGGCAAGACGGTTGTAGCGTTTTTGTCCATGTTATTGGCGATTGACAACGGTTTTCAAGCCTTGATGATGGCCCCGACGGAGATTTTGGCGCGACAACACTTTGACGGCATTTCGGTTTATTGCGAACAAATGGGCATTGGGATTGCATTTTTAAGCGGTTCGGTGACTGGTAAAAAAAGAAAAGAAGTTTTGGAAGGGCTTATTTCGGGCGAAACGCAAATTCTCATTGGCACGCACGCGATTTTTGAAGATTGGGTCGAATTTAAAAATCTAGGCTTGGCGATTACGGACGAGCAACACCGTTTTGGCGTCGAGCAACGCGGGCGACTGTGGCGTAAATCAAAACCCTATCCACCACACGTATTAGTGATGTCCGCAACGCCGATTCCTCGGACTTTGGCCATGACATTGTATGGCGATTTAGATGTATCTGTGATTGACCAATTGCCCGCAGGGCGTAAACCGATTGTTACGCAACATAAAAACGACAATCACCGCTTGCGGGTTATCGGTTTTATGAAGGAACAAATTGCTTTGGGGCGTCAGATTTACGTCGTTTATCCGTTGATTGAAGAGTCCGAAAAGTCGGATTTATTGAACTTGATGGCAGGTTTTGACGCACTAAGCCGCGATTTTCCGCAACCTGACTATCAAATTGCGATGGTGCATGGACGGTTGAAATCCAAGGATAAAGAGTACGAAATGCAGCGTTTTGTGAAGCAACAAGCGCAAATTCTGCTTGCTACGACGGTTATTGAGGTCGGTGTCAATGTGCCAAATGCTTCGGTTATGATTATTGAACACGCCGAAAGGTTTGGTTTGTCGCAATTGCATCAGCTACGTGGACGCGTCGGGCGGGGCGGCGATCAATCGTATTGTATTTTAATGACAAGTTTTAAACTCTCCGCCGACGGCAAAGAGCGCATTAATACGATGGTGCGAACGACGAACGGTTTTGACATCGCCGAGGCTGATTTAAAACTCCGTGGGCCGGGCGACATCGAAGGGACAATGCAAAGTGGTTTGCTGAATTTACGCATCGCCGACCTCGCAAAAGATGGTAAAATCTTGGCTTTTGCTAGAAATACAGCAAGCGATATTTTGGACGAAGACCCTAAATTGGAGAAACCCGAACACGGTGTTTTGAAAGAATATTTGGACGTTTTGAGCGCGCAACAAAGGGTTTGGGGACGGATTTCTTAGAAAAATCAAAGATAGAGAAAAAAGTACCCCCTCAGTATTTTAGCTCAAAATGATAAAAAAATGCCTATATTTGCTCAATGAAAAGGAAAATATTACCACTTAGCCGCCAATCTTTCGCTAAAATGCGCGAAGATAATTGTTTATATGTTGACAAAACGCAACATATTTACAACCTCTGCCGCGACGGAGGGATGTATTTTTTATCCCGTCCGCGTCGTTTCGGCAAGTCCGTTTTGCTCTCAACGCTGTCAGAATTATTTAAAGGCAATAAACACCTTTTTACGGATTTATGGATAGCGGATAAATGGGATTGGACAAAAATAAGTCCTGTCATATACATCTCTTTTTTATCTGTTTCGTATGAAAAACAAGGCTTAGAAGCAGGGCTAATTGCTTATTTGTTAGGCATTTTTGAAGAAAATGCGCTGATTCCTAGTGAAGACAGAAATATTAAGTCACTGTTTGTTGACTTAATAAAAAAGCTGCACGACAAGCACGGCAAAGTCGTTATTCTGATTGATGAGTACGACAAAGCGATTCTCGATTACATGGAATTTCACAAAATGGATGAAGCTAAGGCCAATTTAGAGATTTTGGGCGTGTTTTACAGGGCATTGAAAGACGCCGATATTTATATTCGATTGTTGTTTATTACGGGTATTTCAAAATTTACACGGGTATCACTTTTTTCTAAATTGAATAATCTGATTGACTTAACGATAAATCCTTATTATTCAACGATGTTGGGCTACACGCAAGAAGAATTAGAGCATTATTTTTCAGATTATATTGATATTAGTTTAACCGTTTTTCCACACTACAACCGCCAAGAATTACTAGCTAAAATTCGTTTATGGTACAACGGTTACAGTTGGGATGGTAAAAATTGGGTATATAATCCATCGGGTATTTTATCGTTTTTTGCCAATCAAGATTTTCAAAGTTTTTGGTTTCAAACGGGGACGCCGACTTTTGTTACTAAAAAAGTGTTGGAACAAGGCTTTTTTCAAATAGAAAACGTAGAAACGACCATTAATTTTTTGAATCAATACAGTTTAGACAACCTTGAACTGACCTCTTTGTTGTTTCAAACAGGCTATTTGACGATAAAAGAGAAATCCGAAGACGGTTTTTTAGTCTTATCCTATCCAAATCAAGAAGTTAAAGACGCCATTTATACCTTATTGATGGACAATATGGGCCATACAGTCGGCGGCGGCGGCGTAACGGTTCAACATTTGAAACGCGCTTTTTTGACCAACAATTTAGAAGACGCGGAGGAGATTCTTGTTTCTTTGTTTAGCGGTTTGGCGTTCGATGTTTACACGCATCAAACGCAAAAGCAAGTGGAAGAATTTTATCACGGTTTGATACATATCTTATTCAAATGCCTAGGTATATATATGCAAAGTGAAGTACATTCGACCAAAGGACGCGCAGATTCTATTGTCGAAACACCGACGCATATTTACTTTTTAGAGTTCAAAATTAACAGCGACGCAACCACCGCTTTTCAGCAAATCATTACTAAAAAATACGCCTTACCTTACACTGCTGACAGTCGAATTAAAATAGGAATTGGCGTTAATTTCGATAGCAGCACCAAAGAATTAGACGGTTGGTATGCGGAGACTTTGTAAAAATAGGCCCCTCAGTATTTTTGAGTGCATAACAAAATTAATAATTAGGCGAATATATTGTTGTTCCTAATTCCTAATCTAAAGGCAACGCCGTCGTGTATTTCACCTCATTCATAACAAAAAAGCTATTAATTTGTGAGACACATTTTATCGTCGCTAATTTATTTTGGTGAAACAAATAATACGCATCCATATCAGCCAAAATGACCTTTAAAATATAGTCAAAAGACCCCGAAACGACGCTGCACTCCACAACTTCGGGCAATAAAGCAACCGCTTCGTTGAAGATTTTAAAATCGTCGGCAGCTTGCCGTGTCAAGGTAACATTACAATAAACAATCAAGGCTTTATCCAATTTTTTTTTATTTAACAGCGTTACGTAGCTGTCAATAATGCCTTCGTTTTGCATTTTTTTGATGCGCTCATGTACGGGCGTGAGCGACATATTGACCTTGGCGGCAATTTCTTTTATTGTCAAATGTGCGTTGCGCTGCAATAGATTTAAAATCGTTAAATCTGTTTTGTCTAAACTCATGTATTTCGTAGTTTTTCTTTCTTTTGAATACTTAAAATCAAGCGCAATTTTAGAAATTTTTTCTACAAAAATTGATTAATTAGAAAAATTTTATTACTTTTTAAGTCTTAAACAAAATAATTTTCAAAGTTCGTACATTTGCACTATCAAAAAAAATCAGTAGTAGCTAAATAAAACCAACTCAATTTGCGACTTAAACCCACTCAATCCAACTGTCTTATCTTAACCTAACATTTTAATTTTAGCTACGCATTTTGTAACATCTCTCAACTTATAATCACTATCTTTTGTAGCCTCTACACATGAAACGGGGTATAATTTTTAACGGAATTATCGGCTTTATGTCGCAAAATACTGAGGGGGTGTCAGATTTAGGAAATTTCGGGATGTTTCATTTTGCTTGAAAAGTAGTTTACACTTTTTTAGCAAGATTTACTAAATTTGAAAAATTTAGTAAATCTGTGCGTAATTTAAAGCATTGATAGTC
>JAYSRS010000243.1:0-5133 GCA_043720935.1 Saprospiraceae bacterium | reverse complement strand
ACAAGCTGCCTCCTTAAAAAATCTTTTAAAGGGCGTCTTTTTCGCGCAGCGAAAAACAGCCCGTAAAATACGCTTTTATTTATTTCACATTCCTTAGATTGATAGCGCGTAAATAATAAGTTGGCCTAAAATCCCGAAAGGATTAAACACGAATAGAAAACTATAAAAAAGCGATTTTCTCAACTATTTTGGAGTTGTGAGACGTTCTTTTATATCTTTTTCTATTCATGTTCAATCTCTTCGGGATTAGTTATAAAAACGGGATTAGCTATAAAAATTCGACTATGTTATTATTTACTCGTTACTTGGCGAATTAAAAATAATTTAAAAAAGATGGAAAAGACCACAAAATACAACACCTTGACCGCCGAAGAAGCGCGCGTCATTGTCTATAAAGGAACGGAATATCCAGGGACTGGAAAGTTCAATAAGCATTATGAATCAGGCACTTACGTTTGCCGCCGTTGCGATGCACCGCTTTATACGTCTGAATCTAAATTCGATAGCGGCTGCGGTTGGCCTTCTTTCGACGATGAAATGCCGAACGCTATTAAGCATTTGCCCGATGCCGACGGTCGCCGCGTGGAAATTGTTTGTAACAATTGTGGGGGACATTTAGGCCATATTTTCAAGGGCGAACGGTTTACACCGAAAAATGCACGGCATTGCGTGAATTCGGTGTCGATTGACTTCGTAGCAGCTTAGGGCAATTTCAAATTTAAAAAGTCATTGCGAGGCACAAAGCAATCAAGTTCCAAGGTGAAAATGTCAATTTTTTTCTGAAAATGTCCAAAATATGCTTTTTTCTGCACCGTTAGCTATCTACGGACGGCTGCCAATAGTCTAAATCGTTTCGACGGTTTGGACTATTTTTGTTTGGCTTATTCTCAACGTCCCAAAAGAAAAACCTCTGTGAACGCTGCAAACTCTGTGTGAATTAATCGAAAAAGCGATTAGTTTTGCGCCTTAAACTTTTGAAAAGTGGGGTTTTCAGAAGTGACTGAAACAAAATAATTAAAATAAAAAATCATGGCTAGACCACTAAAAGACTACGCACACGTCGGGACAATGCTCTCGGATTGGCTTTTTGATAATCTATCTTTTGTCTTTTTTCTCTTCTTTTTGAGCTTGATTTACGTCGCAAATGCCAATCTTGCGGACAAGCAGGTGCGCCAAATTCAGTCGTTAGAAAAAGAAATCAAGGACTATAAGTGGCGGTACAATGCCGCCGAAGCCGATGTGATGTTGACCACAAAACAGTCGGAAGTAGAGAAAAAAGTCGAGCCATTTGGCCTAAAAGTGTCGAATCAACGGACAAAACGCATCGTCGTGAAATGATGAATGGTTAATAGTAAATGGTAAATCATTAACCGTTAACCATTAACCGTTTATAAAGAAACACCATAATTCTTAATTTTTAATTTTTAATTCAAACCACATGGCCTTAGTTAATTTCAAAAACGAAGTTTTGGTACGGGTTTATGCCGTAACGGCCTTGATTATTCTCACGGCCTTCTTTATTTTTCTGAAAGCGCTCACACTTGTTACCCGTGAAGGCGAGCGGTGGCGCAAGGAAGCTGACAAACGCTACATTCAAAACCGCGAAGTCCCTGGCGAACGCGGCAATATTCTCGCCGACGACGGCGCGTTGTTGGCCACGTCTATTCCGTATTTTGAGGCGCGGATGGATTTTGCCGCCGATGGCTTAAAACGCGAGGAGTTTGTGAAAGGCATGGACTCACTAGCCTTTTACTTATCGGGTTATTTGACGCCACAACTCAATAATTTTGACGAATGGCGCACCTATTTGTGGCAACATTTCAACGCTAAAAGCCGCTATGAACTTATTGCAAAAGACTTGACTGCCGACCAACTAAGCGTGGTCAAAACTTTTCCAATTCTTCGGGAAGGCCGCACAAATGGCTTCGTTGTAGTGCGGTCGAATCGGCGCGAACATCCGTTTAAAATGTTGGGTTTGAGGACACTAGGTTATGCCAAAGACGATTTAAAAATTGGTTTGGAAGGTCGTTATGACAAAGATTTGAGCGGTGGAAAAGAGAATGTGCCGATGATTCGGGCGGGTAATGACGTGTGGATTCCGTTGCAAGATTTGACGGATATTGAACCGCGTAATGGTGATGATATAGTAACAACTTTGGATATAAATACGCAAGACATTACGCAAGCTGCCTTGATTCGGACGTGCGAGTTGTTTCAAGCCGAACACGCGTCGGCGATTGTGATGGAAGTAAAAACGGGAAAAATCAAGGCGATTTCTAACATTGCAAAGACAAAAGACGGCTGGTTTGAAGATTTTAATTACGCCGTAGCGACGCGGATTGAGCCTGGTTCTACCTTCAAATTGGCCTCAATGTTGGCACTTTTGGAAGAAAAAGCCGTGCGATTGAGCGATACAGTTGACATTGAAGGTGGTCGGAAACAGTATTTTGAAGAGGTTTTGGAAGACCACGAACGAACGGCTAAACGCTTGATTACGGTGAAAGAAGCCTTTTCGGCATCGTCGAATGTTGGCATTTCTAAATTGGTGTACAACCATTTCAACGACAAACGGGCGGCATACATTAAACATTTGAAAGATTTTTATTTGGCGACGCCAACGGACATTGATTTGGATGGTGAACCTGCGCCGTACATTAAAAATCCTGACAATGCCAGCGACCAGTGGAGTGGTACGACTTTGCCGTGGATGTCGGTCGGTTATGAGTTGCAAATCACGCCTTTACAATTGCTGACTTTTTATAATGCCGTTGCCAACAACGGTAGAATGATGAAACCTTATTTGGTCAGCGAGATACGGCGTTATGGCACAACAACGCAGACTTTTAAGCAGAAAGTGGTGAAAGAGCAAATCGCCTCGCCCGAAGCCTTGTCGCAAGCACGTGAATTGTTAGAATCAGTCATTGAGTTGCCGATGGGAACGGCGTTTCATTGGCGCACCCCTCAGTATCGCTTCGCAGGGAAGACGGGAACGGCCCAATTGAACTACTCAAAAGACAAAGGAACAGGCCATAAAGGCGGCTATCAAGGTGCATTTGCGGGGTATTTTCCTGCCGAAAATCCGATTTATTCGTGCATTGTCGTCGTTTCCAAGCCAAAATTTGGTTTTTATGGCGGTATCGTCGCGGCACCCGTTTTTAGAGAAATTGCCGATAAAATGATGGCGAGCAACGTCGCTTTGAGCGAGCCGATGAACGAACGCGGTAAGCCTGTCCCGTCTCCCGCGCTCTTACCCGATGATGTGGGTTACACGACCGACATCTTGAAAATGCTTCAAAATGTCGGTTTACGCCATGAAATTTATGGTAAAAAAGAAGATGAATGGTCGTTTTTGAATGCTCGAAACGATACTTTAAACGTGCGGCCACGCCAAACGGGTGGTCAAAAAATTATCCCCTCAGTAGTGGGAATGGGTTTGAAAGATGCTTTGTATTTGTTGGAAAATCGAGGTTTGCGCGTCAGTTTTAGCGGTTATGGCAAGGTGATTACGCAGTCGTTAACCCCTGGGGCAACGGCGCAAGGACAGGTAATTTCGATTAAGTTGGATTGATGATTAATACATTTTAGAAATCCAGCAATTGCCGCTTTGAGATTTTATGGCCCACTGATTAAACAGATGCGACTGATTTACACTGATTTTATTATGATTTCCTAGAAAAAAATCAGAGTAAATCAGTCGTATCAGTCCAATCAGTTTGCCCATGATGCCAAAGCAGAAATTGCTGTTAGAAATTTTAAAGGTATCGTAAATATTTGATTTACAGGGATTTACATTTACAAAATCTTAAAGATTTCGTAAATGTGAGTCATACCATTAAGCCAACAATTTTGGATAAAATTACTGAGGGGGTGTCAGATTTACAAAATCTGACACCCCCTCAGTAATTTTATCCAAAATTGTCCCTTAATTTGGCAAAGCCAACAAAAAGCCAATCGTAAAATTAGCATCCCAATCGAAGACAAACTGTTGGCAATTTGTGCCGTCGGCAATTGCTTTGTAGATGTTTACACCTGCTTTTCCTTTCGCATCGTCCATTTTATAGTTGTCAGGCGCGTTTAAAACCGTAAAACGCTCTTTGCCCTGACGCACCATTTTGGCCATCTGAAACGGCGCACCGCCAATGATAAAACACGTTTTGCGCTTGACATTTGGCACACCTGCCGATTTTTGCTTCACTTCGGCGTAAACAGCCGCATCCGTTTGGCCCAATTGAAAATATTTCGCGCCCGAAGCCTCCACAGACTTCAATCCCGCACCTTCAATCCACGCCAATTTGGTGTTGCCCGAGCCGATGTCAACGACAAAAGCATCGTTTTTGTACTCATCGGGCAAGACGCATTTCAAGCCCAATTTGCCTTCTTGGTCAGCCGAAACGGCGTTGACAATATAGCCCATTTGCTTCAAATACTCAATGATTTTGGCCGTCAAAGGCACTTTTTGCGCGCCCGAACTGATAACAAAATGGATATTGTTACCACCAACGCCAAAGTCCAACATTTTGGCGATGTAGTTTTTCAAGCCCATTTTAACGTCGTCATCGGTCGTCATTTTTTCATAAACGAGGCTCGAGCCATAATCGGCTTTTTCCAATTTCCAATTCTTTTTGGCGTCAACTCTAACGACAAACGAGTTGAAACCACTCGCGCCTAACTCTACAACGCCTTTCAATTTACCGCCCGTAGGTTCGGTAGGTGTGTAGTCAAATGTACGGCGCACAGGTGCAGCCGCGCTAGAATTTGATGAAGCACCCGATGATGTGCTTGAAGCCGAAGCCGATTCGTTGCCGCTATTCGACGGCGTTGTTGCGGGTGCATCGTCTCCGCGTGCGTCATTCGGGCGTGGCTCTGAACTTTCCGTTTTGTCGGATTTAGACCCAAATTTTTCGGTCAATTGCGGCATAAACGTTTTTACAGCGAAAAATACGCCGCCTACAATCAATAATGTAATTAGAAAACGTGAAAAAGGTGTCAAACGACTCATAATTTAATGATGATTTATGAATGATAAATGATAAATTTTGTTAATTATAAATGATTAGGAACGCGAATAGAATAAGCTATACAATTTACGCACTGTTTCTCGCTGCGCTCGAAAGGCGTGCGAAGTTGTTTTTT
>JAYSRS010000242.1:0-5141 GCA_043720935.1 Saprospiraceae bacterium | reverse complement strand
TTCAAAAAAAAGGGGGAACATTCAAAAAGGCGGCTTAACAAGCCAGTTTGAAACCCGCGTCAAGTTTACGTTGCGATAAATAACCGATGATTCCGTTTATTTTTAATAAATTCATCATTTATCACTTATCATTCATCATTATTTTGAGTATGCAGACAAGATACGCAAGTAGTCCCAAAGAAACGGGGGGGATGAACACCGCCGAATTGCGCGAAAATTTCCTCATCGAAGCGCTCATGGAAGCGGGAAAAATCAACTTCGTTTATTCGCACTTCGACCGTGTTGTTACGGGCGGGGCGATGCCGATTCAGCCGATTTCGTTGCCCACATATAACGCATTAAAATCAAATTATTTTCTCGAACGCCGCGAAATGGGCATTATCAACGTCGGTGACGGTGGAACAGTGACAGCAGATGGAAAAAAGTACCCCCTCAGTAAATTGGATTGTTTGTACTTGGGTCTAGGCACAAAAGACGTGGTTTTTGAGAGCAATGACAGCGAAAACCCTGCTCAATTTGTCCTACTTTCGACACCCGCACACCGCGATTTTACCAATAAATTGATGAAAAAAGAAGACGCTTCGCCCGTCGAATTGGGTGCGGCAGAAACGGCTAATCAACGGACAATTTATAAGTATATACATTCGGAAGGCTTGCGGAGTTGTCAATTGGTGATGGGTTTGACGGTGTTAAAAACGGGCAGCGTTTGGAACACAATGCCTGCTCATGTACACGACCGACGCATGGAAATTTATTTTTATTTCGATGTGCCTGAAGCACACCGCGTCATTCATTTCATGGGACAGCCACAAGAAACACGTCATATGTTTGTCGCTAATCATCAAGCGATTATCTCGCCGCCGTACTCAATTCACTCGGGTTGTGGCACGGCGAGTTACAGCTTTATTTGGGCCATGGCAGGTGAAAATCATACATTTACAGACATGGATTTTGTGGAAATTAAAGACCTGCGATAAGGCAATTTCAGATTTCAGAAGTCATTGCGAGGCACGAAGCAATCAAATTTCAAGGTGCAATAAATTGATTATCAATAGATTGGCAAATGAAATGGCAACTCTCCAAGGGTTGCAACCCTTGAGGAGTTACCGTTTTTAGACATTAAAATTTAATGAATACTTTAAATAAAAAATACGCCATTGAAACGGGCTTAATTCCAAGCGAACAGTTTGACTTGCCCGAGCGCATTATGCAGTTTGGAACGGGCGTTCTGTTGCGCGGGTTGTGCGATTATGCCGTGGATAAAGCCAATAAAAACGGGGTTTTCAATGGCCGAATTGTCGTCGTAAAATCCACAAACTCTGATTCTTCAGATTTTGACCGCCAAGACAGCATTTATACATTGCAAGAACGGGGCATATCAGAGACGGGCGAAACCGTCAATGACGCGACTGTTATCACGGCAATCAGTAGGGTAGTAGATGCCACAAATGCTTGGAAAGACGTGTTAAAATGTGTCGAAAATCCGAAATTAAACATTATCATTTCCAATACCACGGAAGCGGGTTTGGTATATTTGAAAGAAGACATATTTCAATCGCCGCCAAAATCATTTCCTGCCAAGTTAACTGCCGTTTTGTATGCCCGTTTTAAAACATTTAATGGCTCTGAAACGCACGGCTTGACGGTTGTGCCGACCGAATTAGTGGTCGAAAACGGGAAATTACTGAGGGGGTATGTTTTGCAACACACGGCGGCAAATGACTTGCCCGAAGCCTTTACATATTGGTTGAATACGGCTTGTGATTTTTGCGATTCGTTGGTTGACCGCATTGTGTCAGGTGCGCCGTCGAAAGCGGAAAAGGAAGAACGTTTTTTAAAATATTACAATTATCGAGATGAATTATGTATTGATTCTGAACCATTTATGTTATGGGCGATTGAAGGCAACGAGCGTGTCATGCAGCGTTTAAGTTTTGCAAAAATCGAAAATCGTGTCGTTGTTGCCGATGATATTGCACCTTTCAGAGAGCAAAAATTACGTATTTTGAACGGCGGACACACGATTTCTATCAACGCGGCTTTTTTATCGGGGCATGAGTTTGTACGTGATATGATGACCGATTCGGTCTGTGGTGACTTTACAGAAAGCGTTATTTTGAATGAAATCTTACCGACGGTTGAACCGATTTGCAGCGATGCGCCGAACTTCGCAAATGCCGTGTTAAACCGTTTTCGCAATCCCTTTATTGCTCATAAACTCATCAGTATTACGTTTCAAAATTCAGCAAAAATGCAAGCGCGAAATGCGGAAACGTTTAAACGGTATTACGAAAAAATGGGAACTGTTCCGCCGTTAATGTCACTTGGTTTTGCTGCTTATTTGCTGTTTTCAAAGGTGGAAAAAGAAGAAAATGGGCAATATTTTGGCCGCTATACTGAGGGGTCTGATTTTTACCTTGTTACGGACGATAAAGCAGCAATTTTGCAAAAAAAATGGGCAAAAATTGAGGGCAGCACCAATAAAAAGCGTCTTTTAGAATTAGTGGACAGCATCGTTTCAGACCCTAATTTGTTCGATGAAACGCTTAAAAATATTCCTCATTTTATCGAAACGGTTGCCGAGTGTTTGTTTGATTTGATGAATAACGGCGTTAGAAATACGGTGGAAAAGGCGTTGGAAAACAGGTTCGCAGTTGCCTAAAATTAGCCATGAATTAGGTTGAGATTTTAATTAATTTCTAACCTAATTCATGGCTAATCAATGGAGATTTATTTCATTTCCTTCAAAATGAATTTAGCAATTTTAGGGTCAATAATAACTGAATCATGTTCAAAATCCAGTTTAATACGCCATTTCTGTAAAGTTGTAACACCAAGTATAGCCTCTTCTGAAAGGTCAGGAACGACCATAAATTCATCAGAAAGCATAATGTCATCAATATAAAAATCAATGGCAACGCGGTGTTTGATTTCCATAAAATGCCCTTCCGAAGCAGTGGCAACGATTTTGGGTTTTCTAAGACGGACTAATTTTTCAATGCCTTCAACATCTCGGGCATTAATGCATGAGAAAGTTGCACCGCTATCAAACAGCGTGTATAAGACTTTTTCACCTTGTGAGCCTTCGTAACGAATCGGTAATTTTATAATTGACATAATATTTTTATTTTATGATTTAATAAAAAGCGAAACAAAAATACATTTTTATCTAGAAAATACCTCATTTTCAATGAAATACTGAGAGGCCTAATTTTTCCGTTCGAGGATTTTACGGCGGCGTAGCTGCCAAACCTTGGTAATAATCAAGACTATCCACTGCTTTCTCTATGCGGTATAACCGCTAAACAGGCGGTTTTGCGGTTACACCGCATAGAAAATTGGACTTTGAGTCTAGTGTTACCGAGATTTTGCAGCTACGCCGCAACCTGAAAACCCCAAAGCAGAAATTATTAAAAACATAGAATTTCATTTTGCAAACTGTTGATTATCAATCTATTGTATCTTGTAATTTGAAATAATAAATTTGAAATATTTGTAAACGACACACTATTTTTTGTAAAAATAAACTTTGAAAAAATGACAGCAGCAAGACAAAACGCGCCTTTCTTAACGGACAATTTTTTACTACAATCCAAAACGGCACGAACGCTTTACCATGAATTTGCGAAACAAATGCCGATAATTGATTATCACTGTCATCTGCCGCCCGACGAAATTGCTCAAAATAAGCAGTACAAAAATTTGACTGAAATTTGGTTGAAAGGCGACCATTATAAATGGCGGGCGATGCGAACGCTTGGTGTCAATGAGCATTATATTACAGGAAAAGCGGATGACCGCGAAAAATTCCAGAAATGGGCGGCGGTTGTGCCTTACACAATGCGGAATCCTTTGTATCATTGGACGCACATGGAATTAAAAAATCCGTTCGACATAAATACGCTTTTGACTTCACAAAACGCTGATGCTGTGTATGATGAATGTGGTGAAAAATTATCATACTTAACAAGCCAACAGCTTTTGAGACGCAATAATGTCGAAGTCGTTTGCACAACGGACGACCCTTGCGATTCGTTGGAACACCACGTTTTTATCAAAAACAACCCATTTGGTACGCAAATGCTGCCCGCTTTTCGGCCTGATGTGGCGATGTTTATTGAAAACGGTGATGGCTTTCGGGCTTATGTCAAACGCTTAGAAAGTGTTGTGAATCAAACACTTACGAATTATGATGATTATCTAGCGGCCTTGAAAAGTCGCCATGATTATTTTGCAGAAATGGGCTGTCAATTGTCTGACCACGGGCTTGAAACCATTTACGCCGCCGATTATACTGAGGGGGGTGTCCGCAAAATTTTTGAGAAGGTTTTGAACGGAAAAGAAGCGACGGATAAAGAAATTTTAGAATTCAAATCCGCCATGTTGTACGAATTTGCCGCTTGGGATTTTGAAAAAGGTTGGACACAACAGTATCATTTGGGCGCAATTCGGAACAATAATTCGCGTTTTTTGAAGGAATTGGGTAAAGATATTGGCGTTGATTCCATCGGCGATTTTCCGATGGCGGTCGCTATGTCGCGCTTTTTTGACCGTTTGGAAAGCAACAACAAACTAACAAAGACAATTATTTATAATCTAAATCCTGCTGATAATGAAGTGTTTGCGACGATGATTGGCAATTTTCAAGATGGCTCAATCAAAGGCAAAATGCAGTGGGGTTCGGGTTGGTGGTTTCTCGACCAAAAAGACGGCATGACAAAACAAATTAATGCGTTGTCAAACATGGGCGTTTTATCGGCTTTTATTGGTATGATAACAGATTCACGCTCGTTTTTGAGTTTTCCACGCCATGAATATTTCCGCCGTTTGCTCTGCAATATGTTCGGCGACGACGTTGAAAATGGCGAATTGCCCAACGATATTGATTGGATTGGCGGCTTGGTTCAAGATATTTCTTACCGCAATGCGAAGGAATATTTTAAGTTTTAAACACATATTTTTAACATCATTTAACGCGAATTTTAGCAAATTTTACGAATTAGGGAATTTGTAAAATATAATGTACCCACTTTTTATTACGGAATTATCGGTTTTATGTCGCAAACCAATTTTTAAGTAAAAAATGATGTTTTTGCGGCAAAAGATTTAGGAAATTTTGCAAATTTCCTAAACCTGACACC
>JAYSRS010000241.1:0-15510 GCA_043720935.1 Saprospiraceae bacterium | reverse complement strand
AACAAGCTGCCTCCTTAAAAATCTTTTAAAGGGCGTCTTTCGAGCGTAGCGAGAAACAGCCCGTAAACCGTGTAGAATGTAATTTGTACAGTAATATTTTGAAAAATATGAAAAAACAACCCGTTATCGTCGTTTTAGACATCGGAAAAACGAACAAAAAACTGTTCGTGATGGATGAAAATTACCACATTATTTTGGAACAAACCGAGCAATTCGCCGACATCACGGACGATGAGGACGAGCCGTGCGAAGACATCGAACGGCTGTCAAATTGGATAGAATTGTCCTTGAAATCGGTCATACATCAGCCTGAATTTGATGTAAAAGCCGTGAATTTTTCGACTTATGGGGCGAGTTTTGTTTTGTTGAAAACGGCGTCAATTGGTGCATCGGGTAGGGTAGTAGGCGAAGTTGTTGCACCGTTGTATAATTATTTAAAATTCTTTCCAAATGATTTAAAATCAACGTTTTATGCAAAATATGGCGGTGAGATTTTAGTGTCAAGTCAAACCGCGTCACCCGTTTTGGGCAACCTCAATTCGGGGATGCAATTGTATTTTTTGAAGGAGCGCAAGCCGTGTACTTATGCTAAAATTAATGTTGCTTTACACCTGCCTCAATATGCGAGTTTTTTAGTGACAAAACGCTTATTTTCAGATATTACGAGTATTGGTTGCCACACTAATTTATGGCATTTTGAAAAAAATGACTACCACGATTGGGTCGAAAATGAAGGCATAAACAAGATTTTACCGCCCATTTTTCCATCAGATGCGGCAATTCCCGCGTTATTTGAAGGAAAAGAATTGGTTGTCGGTGTGGGTTTGCACGACAGTTCGGCGGCGTTAATTCCGTATTTGATGTGTTTTCATGAACCTTTTATTTTAATATCAACGGGAACGTGGTGCATTTCGATGAATCCCTTTAACGACGTGCCGTTGACGCCCGAAGAATTGGCACAAGACAGCCTTTGTTATCTTAGTTATCAAGGAAAACCCGTTAAAGCGGCCCGTATTTTTGCAGGAAATGAGCATGAAATCGAAACGCGGCGCATTGCAGAACACTTCAATTGCGACGCAAATTTCTATAAAAACGTCGAATTTGACCCTAAAATCGTTGAAATACTGAGGGGGTATTCTGAATTAAAAATTAAAAATTCAAAATTAAAGGAGAGCGGTACAGAGCTTGAAAATATAGAATCGAATAGGGTAGGAGAGGGGTCAGAAGAAGTGTTGAAAGTTTCTAAATTTGCGAAGCGAAATTTAGTAGATTTTGAGGATGAAACCATCGCTTATCATCAATTAATGCTTGATTTGGTCGAATTACAAGCGATTTCTACCCATTTAATCATTCAAAATACGCCCGTTCGCCGCTTGTTTATTGATGGTGGTTTTTCCAAAAACCCTTTGTATATGAATCTTTTAGCCGAGGCTTTTCCTGATTTAGAAGTGTTTGCGGCGTCCGTCGCGCAAGCAACGGCAGTCGGTGCGGCGTTGGCGATTCATCGTTTTTGGAATAGAAAACCGTTGCGGAAGGATTTGATTGCGTTGAAATATTACGCTGTTAGGTAGTTGTATTTTCGAATTGACGCGCATCCGTCTTTGCAAAAAAGATACCCCCTCTCAAAACTTCAAAATACGGAGGGGGTATTTTTTACAAATCAATGAAACGTTTTGCTACTTTTCCAAAGTCAATTCCACCACAGTATCTAAGACATTTGCATCAAGTTTTGATAGCTGAATAACCGTCGTATTGTTTGCTTCTGAAAGAATTTTAACATTTGATTTATCGGTGAACAGTTGTGCCGATTTTATCTTTTTACCGCCTGTCGGAACGACAAAAATGAGGTCTTGTTCTTTCAAAATATGGACGTATAACTTATTTCCTTTTTCCGTCATAACGCCCCAATCTCTGACCACCGACAGTACACCCCGCGTCCCATAAATCGTTTCGCCATATATTTTGAGCCAATCGCCCATTTCGCGCAAGGTTTTCTGAAATTCTGGCTGTATTTTTCCATTCGACATGGGGCCGACGTTCAACAAAAAATTTGCATTGTGACCTGCCGACCGCACGAGGTAATGTACCAAGGCTTTTGTGGATTTATATTTAGAATCAAACACATTGAAGCCCCATGAACTGTTCATCGTTTCGCAGGTTTCAAGCGGTAAAGTGCCGATTTTAGAGTCTGCACTATGCCCCGCTGTATTGCCCCCAGGCAAATCTTTTTCAAACTTTTGAAAATCTTCGCCCTCAAAAGGCGTTACGTGATGGTTATTTCCGACCATGCAAGCGGGTTGTAGCTTGTGAATCAAATCGTAGGTTTTGCGTAGCCGCCAATCGACCTGCGTTTCCGTGCCTTTTATTTTATGATCCCACCAACCATCAAACCAAATCCCTCCGATGTTGCCATAACTCGTCAGTAATTCGGTCAATTGCGCGTCCATGTAGTCGAGGTATTTATTAAAATCACCATCCGTTCTACGTCCTCCGATTTCCTTGCCTGATTGTCCCAGAGGCGAATATTCAAGATGGTGCCAATCGAGATGCGAGTGGTAAAAAAACAGTTTAACGCCTTGTTTTCGGCATTCGTCGGCCAAGAGTTTCAGCACATCTTTCTTGTACGCCGTTCTGTCAGCGATGTCCCAATCAGACACCTTACTGTCCCACATCGCAAAGCCATCGTGGTGTTTCGACGTAATCGTGATGTATATTGTATGCCCGATGCTTTGACCAAACTGACCCATTCGGCGGCGTCAAATTGCGTTGGATTAAAGGCTTCCACAACTTTTTGATAGTCTTTATGCGCCATTTTCTTATTGTTCATCACCCATTCCCCGTCAGACAAAACGCTATACGCACCCCAATGAATGAATAATCCAAATTTGGCGTCTTGAAACCACTGACGGACATCAAGATTTGCTTGCGTAGGTGTATAAGGTTGGGCGAAAAGGGACAAAGACAGGCAGAGAGCCGTTGCAAAAAGTGTTGTTTTTTTCATTTTATAACTGATTTTTGATATTTTAAAACTGATGAATAAGTAACTGCGACTTTACCCCAATTCTGACGCAGGTTTGAAACCCGCGTTAGATTGTAAAAGAGGCCCCTCAGTATTTTTGGGTAATGATAGGCTTTTTCATCAAAATTTAAGGGAATTTATGCTTAATAAACTTTTACAAACGGAATTATTGGTTAATAATCGAAAAATACTGAGGGGGCGTCAATTGCGGCGTAGCTGCAAAACCTTGGCAATACTGATTCGGGCTAATGCTTTTTTATCTACGATGTAACCGCAAAACAGATAGTTAAGCGGTTACACCGCCCCAAAAATCCATGATGTTTAGGTGTGTTACCAAGATTTTGCAGCTACGCCGCAATTTGTAGTGCTTAAAAGAAGGTTTCGATTAAAATTTGGATAAAATCTGCTAGAAGCATATCAATTAATGCCTTTTCTAATTCATAAACCAATCAATTTAGGTATTTATCAAAAGCTATTCTCAATTTGCAAACAGAGAATAGATAACGACTTATATTTGCGGCATAAAGAAATAGTGTTTGTCCACAGATTACATAGATTAGCATGGATGTATGAATCACACATTCAATGAGGCTCACACCTGAAATCGGTGTTAATCCATGAAATATGTGGACAAATTACAATAATTACTTAACATCAAACATTAAAAAATGACTCATCAAAACGTATTTGAGCGTATTGAAAAGCAAGTAGAAAAAGTAGGCTTTCGGATTGGCAAACAAGACCGTGCGCGTCCGTGGGGCGGCTTTTTTGTGATTGACGAAACGCAAGCACCGCTTTTTATTGAGACCTATTTTCCGCATTTGTCGGTGGCCGATTTTGCGGGTTACGAAAAATTAAGCCCGAAAATCTTGATTGTTGCGCCGAATAAGCGTTTGTCGTGGCAATACCACTTTCGCCGTGCCGAAATTTGGAAATTGATTGGTGGCAAAGCCTCGGTCGTTACGAGCGATACGGATGAGCAAAAAGTCATTCATGAGTTAAAAATCGGTGAAGTCATCAATCTTAAACAAGGCGAGCGTCACCGCTTAGTTGGTATGGATGAATGGGGCATCGTGGCCGAAATTTGGCAGCACACAGATGGTGAAAATCCGTCTGATGAAGACGATATTGTGCGGCTCGACGATGATTTTGGGCGATAAATAAGCATTATAGGTGGTTTTAACCGCCTTGGTAGCTTTTGGAAGCCCCTCAGTATTTTTATGTTTTGAACCTTGAACGGCGCGCCGTTCAAGGCTCAAAACATAAAAATACTGAGGGGCCTTTTTTCTACCATTAAAAAAATAAAAACAAGAGAGATACCCCTGTTTTTCCCAAATTGACCTATCATTACGCCCTCTTTACATCAAAACGAAACTACACTATGTATTTTAAAAAAATCTATTTCCCCCTCTATTGTTTCCTTATCCTATTTCCGCTTTTCCTACACGCACAAACGCCTAGCACTAACACCGCGAAGCCGTGGGCCTATTGGTGGTGGCTCGGCAGCGCGGTCAATGAAAAAGACATTGCTAAAAATTTGGAAGACTACGCGGCGGCAGGTTTTGGCGGTCTGCACATCATTCCGATTTACGGCGTCAAAGGCGAGGAAGCCAATTTTATTCCTTATTTAAGCCCCAAATGGGTCGAAATGTTGGATTTTACGGTCGAAAAAGCCAAAAAATTCGACCTCGGGATTGACATGACGCTCGGCACGGGTTGGCCTTTTGGCGGCAGTCAAGTCCTTGAAACGGACGCGGCGAAGCAATTTGAAATCGCCAAAGATGCGGCGGGTAAATACGTTTTGGCCGTTTCGCCGACCAAACAAAAGGTCAAACGCGCTGCACCTGGCGGCGAAGGTTGGGTGATTGACCACTTCGACGGCGGGGCTGTTGACCGTTATTTGCAACCGTTTGAGACCGTTTTTAAGCAGAAAAATGTCGGCGTTCGGGCGTTTTACAATGATTCTTATGAGGTCTATGGAGCCAATTGGTCGGCTAATTTCTTTCCAAAGTTCAAATTACTGAGGGGGTATGATTTGGCGGAACATCTCGACGTTTTGGCGAAAGATTCGGCTAAAACGGCGCGTGAAAAAGGCGTTTGGTCGGATTATTACGAAACGCTTTCTGACTTATTGTTAACTGAATTTACGCAAAAATTTGCTAATTTTAGTAAGAAATACGGCAAATTGAGCCGCAATGAGGCGCATGGTTCTCCTGCCAATATTTTGGATTTGTACGCGCAATGCGATATGCCTGAATCGGAGTTTTTTGGCTCAAAATCTTATAGTATTCCGTTGTATCGGCAAGACCCCGATTATGAAATCAAGCGTTTCGGCACACCCGACGCGGTAATTCTGAAGCTGGCGTCGTCGGCAGCAAACGTGGCGGGTCGAAAATTGGTCACTTCGGAAACGGCAACGTGGTTAGGCAATCATTTTAAAGTGTCGCTAGCGCAAATCAAGCCGATTGTTGATGAATCGTTTGTCGGGGGCATCAATCACATTTTTTTTCACGGCATTCCTTATTCCCCGCCCGATGCTGTGTTTCCGGGATGGCTGTTTTACGCTTCGACAAATTTCAATCAACAAAGCCATTTTTGGCCGACGCTGCCGCAACTTAACGGCTACATCGAACGCTGTCAAGCACACCTACAAGCAGCGACGCCCGACAATGATGTGTTGCTCTATTTTCCGATGTACGACACGTGGCATATCGTGGGCAAAAATGCTAAAATGCACCCGATTGATGTGCATTCCATCATCCGCGATGGCTTGATGAGTTCGCCGCTAGGAAAGTCTATAAAAGCTTTACAAACAAGCGGTTATACATTTGATTTTATTTCAGATAAACAGCTTTTAGCGTCAAAAATTGATAAAAACGGCGTTTATACTGAGGGGGGGCAATTGTACAAAACGGTCGTCATTCCGCGTTGCGATTATATGCCTTTGGCCACTTTGGAAGCCTTGGAACGCTTCAAAAAGGCAGGTGTTCCCGTTGTTTTTGTGGATAAAATGCCGTCATCACCCAATGGTTTTTTTGAATTGGATAAACGAAAAGCGGCGTTTGAAGCAACCTCGAAACGCATAACGGCGCGTGAAGGCAGTGTTATTGGTATTGGAAATCTCGCGCAATGCCTTCGTGACGCGGGTATTCGGTCAGAAAAAATGGTCGAAAAGGGCTTGACTTTTATCCGCAAAAAAAACAGCAAAGGGACGCTTTACTTCATCGCCAATCAAAACAAAGGCTTTGAAAACGGAAAAATCACGCTCGCGGCCACGGGCAAAACGGTTCGTTTCTACAATCCTTTGTACAACAAAGACGGGCAAATGCGGTTTGAGAAAATTAGTAAAAATGAGTTGGAAATCCCTTTGAATTTGGCCTCGGGCGAAAGCATTTTCATTGAAGTGTCCACCGAAAAAATCGAACCCGAAGTGGGGCAGGAGTTGGTGCAATTCGTTGACAATCAAAAGTTTATAAAAAGTCTCAACGGTGGTCAAGCAGGTCAAAAAAGTCAAAATTGGCAAGTTGATTTTATCAAAGGTGAACCGTCTTTACCCAAAAGTTTTAAAACCGATTTCCTCAAATCATGGACGATTTTAGCGACTGACACGATGGCCCAATATTTTAGTGGAACGGCTAAGTACACGACGACTTTTTCAGTGCCACTCAATCAATTGAACAAACGCGGTTGGATAGAATTGGGCGATGTCAGAGAGTCAGCGACGGTGACATTGAACGGCAAAATGCTCGGAACAGCGTGGTGTTTGCCTTTCCGCGTGCCGATTACTGAGGGGTCACTGAAAGAAAGAGACAATGTTTTGGAGATTGATGTGACCAATTTGTCGGCGAATCGCATTCGTTATTTGGATAAAAAAGGCGTCAATTGGAAGAAATTTTACGATATAAACATGGTAGATATTGGCTATCGCCCGTTCGATGCGTCGGGTTGGCAACCTGCGGCGTCGGGTTTATTGGGAACGGTTAAGGTGGTGACGTTGCGGTGATTTAGGCCCCTCAGTATTTTACCGATTTTCAAGCTATTTTAGAGTAAATCAACTATTTGGTTGAAAAAAATGCCCAATTTTATACAATTTACCAATATTCTATTATATTTATCAGACTTATCGTTCACGCACGTAATCATCAAATGTAACATTTTTTTTACATTTTACATAAAAATAGGATTACATCCTGCTTTTATGTTGATGGCTTAATTGTACACGCAGTGACGGGAAAAGGGTGGTTTGTTTTTGTTTTGAAATTTTCAATTTTTCAAAACAAAAACAAACCTTTTTAGGGTTTTTGCACTGTTTCACGTACACAATTGAACGATAATAAATTTACATCAACAGCATTTTTGACACGAGAAACATCGTGCAACAACTTTTTTTCTTCTTTTTATGTCCGACTTTTTTCATTTATGGACAAAATTATATTTCGGAATTATCGGCTTTATGTCGCAAAATACTGAGGGGGTGTCAGATTTAGGAAATTTGCAAAATTTCTTCCTAAATCTTTTGCCGCAAAAACACCATTTTTTACTTAAAAATTGGTTTGCGACATAAAACCGATAATTCCGTTATATTTTAAAGAAAGCCGCGAAGCATAAATAGCCTACTCGTTATCAATTCGAGTAGGCTATTCATTTGTCAAAGTGCGCTTTAAATTTTATCACTTAAAAACTAAGCCTCGTTATTATGAAAAATAAAATCACTCTTACCCTTTTAGCGTTTTTTTTACTTCTTTCTGCTTGTAAAACACCTAAAACGGCCTCAAATACTGAGGGGCCTAAAATGCCTTCATCTTCCAATTCGGCTATCTCTCAATCCCAAACCGTGCGGGGTGTGTGGCTCACGAGTGTGGTAAGCGATGCTTTTAAATCGAAGGAAAATCTGCAAAAAGCGGTCAAAAACTGCGCAGATAATGGCATAAACACGATTTTCGTCGTCGTTTGGAATCGCGGCAGAACACTTTATCCGTCTAAAACGTTGAAAAATTTAATCGGTATTGAAAGCGACGAAAAGCTCAACGGACGCGATATTTTGCAAGAAACGATTGATGCGGCAAAGCCTTTGGGCATTCGCGTTTTTGCATGGTTTGAGTTCGGTTTCTCTTGCGATTATAGTGATAAAAACGAATTTAACGGCAAAACCCAAGGCAAAGAGATTTTGCAAGCTAAACCGCATTGGGCTGCACTCGACAGAGACGGCAAAATTGTAAAGAAAAATGGCTTCCGTTGGCTCAATGGTTTTGACCCCGAAGTGCAGCAATTTATGTTGTCGCTGTTGAAAGAAGTCGTCCAAAATTATCCTGATTTGACGGGCATTCAAGGTGACGACCGACTGCCCGCACTGCCTTCCGAAGCGGGTTATGACCCCCTCAGTATTTCAGCGTTTGCAAACGAAAATGATGGAAAAATGCCCCCAAATGACCCAAAAGAAACCGTTTGGTTGGATTGGAAAACGGGCAAAATGAATGATTTTATGAAGCAAATTCACGATGAATTGAAGGCCATAAAACCCACAACCGTGATTTCGATGTCGCCGAGTATTTTCAATTGGTCGAAAATTGAATACCTCCAAGATTGGCCAACTTGGGTCAAAAACGGTTGGGTGGACATGGTGTGTCCGCAAGTTTATCGCTATCAATTTGAACGGTATCAGAAGGAAATTGCCTTGATAAAACAGCAAGTAGGGGAGGAGAAACTACGAACAATAATCTTCCCCGGTATTTTGTTGCGCGTCGGTGATTACTACGCACCCCTCGATTTTTTAGAGAAAATGATTGCCGAGAACCGCAAAAATGGCGTCAATGGCGAAGTGTTTTTTTATTACGAAGGCTTGAAAAAATACCCCGATTTCTTTAAAAATGTCTATCGGAAGAAAGAGAAGTAGGTGTACGAAAATAAGTGTATAAGTCTTAATGAATTGACTATCAATATTTTGTAAAATAAAATTGATACTAATAAATAATTTCTACTTTGACTTTTTCACGGCGGCGTAGCTGCCAAATCTTGGTAATGTTTTAGCACTATCCATCACTTTTTCATGCGGTGTAACCGCAAAACAGGCGATTTAGCGGTTACACCGCTTTGAAAATTGGACTTATGTGCTTGTTGTTACCTAGATTTTGCAGCTACGCCGCAACTCAAAACCCCAAATTGGAAATCGTTGGATACTACTCAAAGTCTCAATTTTAGTAAATCCAAATAAGGCTTACCAAAATTGAACGCGTTACATTTTACCACCTAATCCGCAATTTTAAGCCAAAATTTTGTAAAATCAAGGTTTATTGCTTACTTTTGTTGAAAATAACGAAATAATAACGAAATAATAACGAAAAAATAACGGAATTATCGGTTATTTATCGCAAAACAAAAAATAGTTGTAAATTCATTGATAATCAATTAGTTACAACTTGACGCGGGTTTCAAATCCGCGTCAAGTTTACAAGTTTACATTGCGATAAATAACCGATGATTCCGAAAAATAATACGTACTACTTATGGTCAAAGCGATTTTAGAGCTTTAAGAGAAAACGGATTTTTTTACCAAGACCGCACCGAATGCATCGAAAAATTAGAAAAGTGGCCCTCCAATTTTCCCGTTTTTCTGCGCCCCCGTCGGTTCGGAAAAAGCCTTTTTATTAGGACATTGCACCATTACTATGGCTTGGAACACCAAGCGATATTTCCGATGCTTTTTAAAGATTTGTACATCGGGCAGCACCCGACGGTTGAAGCTAGTAAATATATGGTGTTAAATTTTTATTTTAGTGGCATTGATACAAGCACACTCGACAGTACTTACAAAGGTTTTTTAAAGAACGTCCGCGACGGTGCAAGTCTGTTTATGACGACTTATACAGATTTTTTTACGGACGAACAAGCCCTTGCCGTTGACAGCGAAACAAGTCCCGAGGATGTTATTAAAACCTTGTTTTTATTTATGAGTAATAATAATATTCCACATAAAATTTATTTATTAATAGATGAGTATGACCATTTTGCGAATGAATTGCTGTCTTTTGATTTCAGTCGTTTCAAAACCAATGTTATGCAAAATGGGTTCGTTCGCAAGTTCTACGAAACGGTGAAAAAAGCAACACGAGATGGTGTTATAGGGCGCATTTTTATTACGGGTGTGTCGCCGCTAACCATGGATTCTATGACAAGTGGTTTCAATATATCGGACAATATTAGCTTCAATCCGATTTTCCACGATATGATGGGCTTCACGCATCAAGAAGTTGAAACGCTTTTGACGGGCATAAATATTCCGTCGGATAAAATTCCTGCGATGATGTCTGATTTGGCGGAGTGGTACGATGGTTATCAGTTTGCAAGTTCAGGAAAACCGCTGTTTAATCCTGATATGATATTGTATTTTTTAAAAGAATACAGCATTAATGGCTACTGACTTTTAAAGAAGCGGGTAGTAGTGATTGGCGGTTTCAAATTCCGAATTACGTCATCAAAAAGCTGTATTTTGAGTATTTTGGCGCGGTTTACCTAGAAAAAACGCGTTTTTCAAAGTCCTTACGTCCCATCACACGGGCTATTGATGCCTTGGTAAACGAGGGAAAACCGACCGCTTTTTTAGAGATTGTCGAACACGTTTTGCAGGAAAATCATTCTAACCGAGACGAGATGGTGTATGGCGAAAAACACCTTCAAACCTTAATGATTGCCTTGTTTTTTCCTTACAAAGCGTTCAAAATCCATAGTGAATACGAATTAAAACGGACGTATCCCGATATTTTTCTAGAGCGCATACCCGATAGAAAAATTAACTATGAAGTTGTTTTGGAGTTGAAATATGTTAAAAAATCCGCCTTAGAGAAAGACCCCGAAGTGTTGAACACCGTAATCGCGGAAGCGCAAATACAGTTGAATGGATACATGACAACCGAACGTTTTACACGCCCGAACGTGCGGGGTTTTTACATCGTTTTCTTTGGTGGAAAGGTGTATGAGTGTAAAGAATATGGGCAGTATTAGAAAAAAGACCTAAATACTGAGGGGTATGTTTAAGCCTTTTTTGACTGGATGTCTAAGACGAAATCAATAGATACATCATTGTCTTCGGCAATTTCTTCGATGCTTAATTTACCTCTTTTCAATGCTTTATTTATAAATTCTATTTTTAATTTCTTGGTCACTTCCTTGGTCACTTCCTTGGTCACTGCTTCTGTTACTTCTGCATCGCGCCTCTTGACATCAATAGCGTCTTGTGCGGCGGTAGCGGCAGCTCGGGCTGCGGCTAGTTCGTATATCAATCTGTTTTCAGATGACATTTTACTCAAATTGAGTTCTTTTATGGTATTGCGATACCACGATTTTTTCCAGAAAGCAGGGATATTTGCCTGATTTCCAAGGTCTATTGTATGAGCATTTTTCATTGTAAAAAGCAATTCATCAAATTCGTTATCTAATTCACCCGCTAATTTCGTAAATTTTTCCAATTCCACAAAAATAAATTCCATTTTATCGAATATGAGAAGTCCTGTCTCACTTCTGAAATTCACTTTATGGTGATATTCTAAGCTCTTTGGGAAAAGTGTATCTCTTGTTATACAGATTAGATGCACTTTTTTAACGTCTTTAAAAGCGTTTTCCCCTTTGGGGATTCGGCTAATGTACAAAAAACACAGGTAAAACGCTAATCGCTCTAGCAAATCTGTATGATTACCTAATTGCATTTCAACAATAAAATACAATTCTTTGTTCGCAAGAAAAAAGGTGTCCAAAAGACCCTTGCGTGCGGCTTCGGTTTGACCAACGATTTCGGTTGGTAAATGCTTAATATGCTTGACTTTAAGCGACGATTTCATCAATAAAGGTAAGGCATTGCGGAGAAAAGTATGGTCTTTTTCATTGCCAAATGTTACCTTAAAACCATAGTCGCTCAATATAGAAACAAGCCTGTTGGGGAGTTGAGTCATTGCTTTCTCTTTTAATCGTATGATTGAAATAAGGGTAAATTTAAACTGTATTATTTTATCACACAAATATTTGTCTTAAATATTTTTTTTTAAAACATACAAATTGTAAGAAAGTATTTTTTACTTCCTTCAGTATTTTTACTTTTTTCTAAGAAAAATGTTAATTTTGTGGCCATTTTCAACGTTATTTCACGGTCATTTCTAAAAATATTGGGTCAAATAGCCCTCAAAATTGGTAAATATTTATGCGTTATGAGGAACTAGAGCAATTGATAGACCATGCTCAACCCATCCGAATTTTGCGTCTGCGAACCGCCCCGTTGTTGATTAGTTTTTTGTATGCCGAATTCAAAGCCCGTAACCGTATTGCCATCGCTAGTTACGAACTCACCAGCCGTTTAGCCGATTATTTGGAACAATTGAGGGATGAAACGCTCGTTTCGTCCGAAAAAGGCAGTGCTTTGACAGCTGCTAGAAAATACATTGAACAATGGTGTAGTGAAGAAAATCGTTATATCACCCGCTATCCCGACGAAAACGGCGAGCCGATGCACGAGTTGACCCCCTCAGTAGAACGAGTGTTTCAATGGCTCGAAAGCCTCCAAAAACGCGAATTTGTGGGAACTGAATCCCGTTTTAAGGATATTTACCGCCGTTTGCAGGAACTGATTGACAACACTTCGGACGACCCAAAACGTAAAATCGAAGAGCTCGAAGCCAAAAAACGCGACATCAACGCTCAAATCGCCCTCATCAAAAAAACGGGCAAAACCGATACGTATAATGATACCCAAATCAAAGAACGGTTTTATGAAATCAGCAAAACGGCGCGGGAATTAACGTCTGATTTCAAGGAAGTTGAGCAAAATTTCAAGGACATTACCCTCAATATTTATAAAAAACAGACCCAACGAGAGCTGCACAAAGGCGACATTTTGGGTTATGCCCTCGACGCAACAGAGGAGTTAAAAACGAGTGACCAAGGCAAAAGTTTTTACGCTTTTTGGCAGTTTTTGATTGCCGACAACAAGCAAGATGAGTTGATTGTCATGATTGAATACATCTACAAATTGTTGAAAGAAAGGCACATTGACGCCGCCGATAATTTTTTGAAAAAAATAAAAATTTATCTTCATGCGTCGGGTCAAAAAGTGATTAGTTCTAACCATTTATTGGCGGATAAATTGAGTCGAATTTTGGTTGAAAAAGAGATGTCAGACCGTCGGCGTTCGCAGGAACTCATCAATGATATTAAAAATTTGGCCGTCAAAAAAATTGGCCAATTCACTGGACAGAAAGACTTTACGCATATAGAAGGCGGTACAGATGTGTCAATGGACATGGACAGGCCGTGGGGAGAAGCACCGCAAATTGCCAATTTTGCGAACCAACCACAAGGTATCGGTAGCACCAAGTTGGAAGGCGTTAATTTCGGTAATTTGTTCGACCAATTTGAACTGAATAAACAGGAATTGGAACGCAGTATTGCTCAATTATTGGGCGAAAATAAGCAATTATCGCTTAAAGAATTGACCCAAATGCAGCCAATAAATAAAGGTTTGGAGGAAATTATCAGCTACTTTTCCATCGCCGCACAATCGCAAAAACATATTATAAATGGACATCAATTAGATGTCATTGAATGGCAAGGCGAGGACGATGTGAAGCGTTCGGTCGTACTGCCACAAGTCATTTTTGTCAAATAATTTTTTTTTAATTGATGGGCCACAGATTAGACAGATTAGACAGATTTACACTGATTTTTTAAAGTGTAAACAGGAAAAAATCAGTGTAAATCTGTCGAATCGGCCCAATCAGTGGCCCATGTCGTGCAAAACGTATAAAAAATGGAGATTCCAAAATATTCGCCCTTACTCATTAAGCTCTTGCAGAGCATCATTTACGACGACGACAAAGCCGTTTGGAACGACGTCATCGCGTTTCAGCAGCAAATTCGTAATTATTTTGCGGTTATGGGTATTGAATTGATACTCAACGAACAAGAAGGTTTTGCCTATTTGTCGCAGCCCGATAATGTAGAAGGCGAAGCCGTGCAAACCCCGCGTTTGGTGCGTCGGATGCCGATTTCGTATGAAGTGACTTTACTATGCGTTGTCTTGCGCGAGGCATTAGAAGAATTCGATATAAAAAATACGGACGCCCGAAAACTGTTTTTGACAAGCAAGGAAATCAAAGACCGCATCGAACTGTTTTTTGGCGACAAATCGGATAAAGTCAAACTGTTGGAACGCCTTGATGCCTACATCAATACGGCGGTGTCGTTGGGCTTTTTGAAAGAAATTGATGTCCGTAGCCATGATACTCAGAACAAAACATACGAGGCGCGGCGGGTCTTGAAATCAAAGATAAATAATGAAAAATTGGAGGAAATTAGGGCTAAAATGCAGTAAAATGTATTAAAAATGGTTGAAATACTGAGGGGTCTCTTTTAAAAATTTTGATTAAATTATTTTTTTGTTTTAAAATAAAAAATAATTTTGCTAAACATTTTGTATTTAAAATTAAGATATTTTCAAATTCTTTTAAAATCAATATTCAAAATGGAAAATCAATTAACCGTTTTTGAGCAAAAAGAAATTCGCCGCATGGAACATGAAGGCGATATGTACTTTTCGATAATTGACATTATCGAAGTGTTGACGGATAGCGCAAATCCAAATGTGTATTGGAGTGCCTTAAAAAAACGTGAACCGCAGCTTTTTACAATTTGTAAAAAGGTGAAATTTGAAGGGGCAGATGGTAAAAAATACCCGTCAGATGTCGCCAATACTGAGGGGGTGTTTCGGATTGTAATGTCCGTGCCGTCGCCTAAGGCCGAGCCGTTTAAATTGTGGTTGGCAGAAGTTGGAAAACGGACGTTGGATGAAACCGAAAATCCCGAATTGTTGACGGAGCGACAAGCCGAAATATATAAAGCAAAAGGCTATTCCGATGAGTGGATTACCCGCCGTTTGCAAAGCATTGAAGTCCGAAAATCATTGACCGATGAATGGAAAAATCGGGGTGTGACGGAAGGGCAGGAGTACAGCATTTTGACAGCCGAAATTGCCAAAGCCACGTTCGGTGTAACCCCTTCGGAACATTCAAAAATCAAAGGTTTGGCGCGTCAAAATCTGCGCGACCACATGACACCTATTGAATTGATTTTCAGTATGTTAGGTGAAGAATCAACGCGTTTGATTGCCGCACGAGAAGATGCACAAGGCTTTAATGAAAACCGAGATGCAGCGATTGAAGGCGGCCACATTGCAGGTGGTGCGCGGGAGAAATTGGAACTAAAAACGGGTGAAAAAGTGGTGTCGAGCGATAATTTTTTAGGGCTGAAAGGTGGGGAAACGAAGGCTGAAATATCAGAGTAAAAGCGGTTTTGCAGTTACACCGCATGAGAAAATGTTGGTTAGTTTAGGTATTACCGAGATTTGGCAGCTACGCCGCCGTGAAAAATCAAACGGAATCATCGGTTAATTATCGCATTGCGGCGTAGCTGCCAAATCTTGGTAATATTTACCATCTGCTCTTTGTTTTTCT
>JAYSRS010000240.1:0-5146 GCA_043720935.1 Saprospiraceae bacterium | reverse complement strand
CAAGCTGCCTCCGATAGATTTTCTCCACGCACGCCTTTTTCGCGCAGCGAAAAACAGTGTGTATGAAAATACGCTTTTATTTATTTCGCATTCCTTATGGGAACATTGATTGGGCTGATACGACTGATTTACGCTGATTTTTCTAGGAAATCATAAGAAAAATCAGTGTAAATCAGTGTAAATCAGTCGTATCAGTTAAATCTGTGTTCCCATCAAAACTTAAAACTTGACGTAATACTGAGGGGGTAATTTTAAAATTAGAATTTTAAAATAAAGCGTCAATCCTGTCAAATTTCTGCACATTTCAAAAACGCTAATGCTCACCTTAATGACGCTTGCGACGTCCACCTTGAGGATTTGGAATGACGACACCTGCTGCGTTAAAAGTTAACCGCGTATTGTCTGCAAATCGAACACCATACGTAATTGTGCCGTCAGGCTTCGTCACTTGAATAATACCTACAATATTAGCGACTGTTGTATTGGCGTTCAAATACGTTTGAGCGGCTGCGGGTAAGGCGGTGAAAAGAATTGTCACGAAGTTGTGTGCGTGGTGAGTTGTTGTAATGACTGTTCCTGCGGCGTCAAAATGCAAGTGTGTGCCGTCGTTGAAGCGCACGGCGTACTGAACTGTGCTGTCGGGCAACGTAATTCTGACAATCCGCTTGATGTTAGTGACGGTGGTATTGGTGTTCAAATACGTTTGGGCAGCGGTCGGAAGGCTTAAAAAACCGATACTGTCTCCTTTAATGCGGCCTGGGTGATTGCCGTGGCCACCTCTCCAACAGCGTGACGAATCGCGGGGCGTGTGAACGGAATCGGGGCCGCCTGTTGGGTCGCCTAAAACGACGAGTTCGTCAACGGCGACGATTGTGGCGTCGGCTGTCATGTCGTTAGGGTCAATGCCGTCTTTTGTGCAAGCGACCGTGAATAAAATAGCCAAGAATGCAAGGCTGCCGATGAGATTTTTGATACTAGCTGTCATTAGATTAAGAATTTAAGAATTGTTAAAAAATAATTAATTGATTAATAGTTGATAAAGCAGTAGCTATGCTTAAATGAGCGACTACTCAAAAATGCGTTGTTTTTAGAGACAATAAAAGCCTTTATTCAGTATGCACTGCACACGAATAGCCTTATTGACCTAGGGAAATGAATGGAGAATTTTGCGTAAAACGTAACGAGACCTTTAGGTCGCGGCGCATTGTATTTACACGATGAACGACCTAAAGGTCATTCCACATTTACACTAAATGCTTTTGATAATTAATACAGTGGTTACGAATAAATGGTTGCTTTTAAATTGATTAAAAAAATATAAAATCAAATTTAATTAAGCGTTTTAAAATTGATGTTTAATAATTAAATGGTGTTTGTATTAAAACGTTAAAACTTAGGGATTTATTGTATAAAATCATTAATAATTATCAAAACAATAAGAGCTAATTCGCTAATCGTTGATGTTTTTATTAATGCTTTCAACTACTAATACACAAGTCTTAACTAATGGGTTTCAACGTTCGGGGAACTTTAAAAGTTCCCCGAACGTGCGCCATAACGTGCGCCGTACCATAAAGTCGGTAATTCCGTATATTTTTGTAAAATAAAAACAATTGATTTTAAATGCGTTTAACGTTGTTTAATCCATTGATTCAATCATTAATAACCGTTTAATTAAATACACTTAAATAACGCTAAATTCTTTATTTAATTGTTATTATACTCTGCTGAAACACTAGAGATTGCTTCGTCGTGCCTCCTCGCAATGACAAGTCGTTTTTTATAAAATAGTGGGTGGGTTTAATAAGTAAGATTAATCGGTTAATTATCGCACTGCGGCGTAGCTGCAAAATCTCGGTAATATTAAATAAACCACCATTTTTTTACGCGGTGTAACCGTCAAACCGCTTGTTTTGCGGTTACACCGCATTTAAAATCGTGTATTCGTGCGTTACATTACCGAGATTTTGCAGCTACGCCGCAGTGCGATAACTAACGGGTGATTCCGTAATAAATTTACGGAATTATCGGTTTTATGTCGCAAACCAATTTTTAAGTAAAAAATGGTGTTTTTGCGGCAAAAGATTTAGGAAATTTACAAAATTTCCTAAATCTGACACCCCCTCAGTATTTTGCGACATAAAGCCGATAATTCCGTAAATTTATGTTTTGTACAACTCAAATACGTAATTTATAACTAAAAATGTATAAAATACTGAGGGGGTCTTAACAGTAAGTTTTGAGTTTTGAGTTACGTGCAGCTCAAAACCCAAAACTTACTTTTATAAAGCATATTTCAAACCAATATGACTGCTCAACGTTGTCCCGCGTTGTGCGTTTATGTCAACAGACCAACCGAAACGGCGGTAAATTTTTCCTTCCACCCCTGCCCGTAAACCGAGCGAAACAGGCACATTGAACTTATCATCATTGCGCTCAAAAATTGGCGAAACAGAATTGCCATTTTTCTTAAATTCGTATTCAAAACCATCGTTCAATCGTTCTTGATATGCTAATCCAAGGCCGATAAAAGGTTGAATACCAATGATTTGTCTGAATTTATAATCTGCACCAATGCGTATTTGATAAGCCCGATATGTTTGCTCAACATTCACCAAAACGTAATCCGTCGGCAGTTGAATTGACGGTGAACGACGGCTTAAATCTTGCCCATGTCGCTCACTCCAAAAATCTGCCTCGGCGGATAAACGGAGGTTTTTTCTAATATTGTAACCCAAACGCACATTTGCGCCAATACTCAAACGGTCATCATTGTTATTATCTCGCTGCTGCGGCGATTGAGGTTTTGAACGACGGTGTTCATCCGCGTTTAAAAATAAACTATTAACACTAATTTCCCAACCATTCGGTATAGAAATAGGCTTAATAATCGGCATTTTTGACATCGGCATAAAATCAAATGCTCCCTCATTTAACCAATTTTTAGCACGGCCAATTGATTTAACAGTTGTTAATTGTGTATTTGGTAAATTAACAACAACTGATTTATCTTTATTAACGTTTAATAAATTATTGTCTTTATTTTCTGTTAATTCATTAGTCACTAATTGTTTTTTATCATTTACATCATTAGTTGCTAATTGCTTTTTATCATTTACATCATTAGTTACTATTTGTTTTTTATCATTTACGTCATTAGTTACTATTTGTTTTTTATCATTTAATTCATTGTCTTTTTGACCATTATTTTTTGACGCATTTTCAACCGTTTGAAGCGGCATTTTATTAGGATTCAATAAAGTAGCGTCATTCGTTTTAGTTGCTAAATTGTTTTTTTGAGCCGCTGTTTTATCCCGTTTATTGGTTGAAAAACCTGCCTCATTGCGCTCATTTAATGCGTTCTGATTGGCGATAAAATTATCGAAATCGTTTTTTTGCACGCCGCGTTTTTCTAATTCTTTTTCCAGCGTCGTGTTGCGTTGTGGTACTTCAACGATGATTGTTTTTACAATCGTATCATGTTGAATAGTAATATTTTGTGTATTTTTATTTTCTATATTTTTATTTTTTTCAACGGCTACTAATTCAGCATTTTCTTTATGTAAAGTGACAACTTCTTGCTTGACGGTTCGCAATTCAGTCATTAGAAACAGTTGCGAAGCTAAGAGTAAAACGGCTGCTGCGGCAGCCCATTTATGCCATGTGAGAAAGCGTGGCACTGCGGCAAGCGGCGCAACAGGTAGAGCCGTCGGCAGCAATTTGTCGAGTTCTTGCTCGGCAGCTAACCAATCGTTAGGACGAAAATCAAAGGGCAATTCATCGCCGATTTTATCTTGAAATATTTTATCAAAGTCTCTTTCGGTCATGTTCTTTTTATTTTTTTTAATGTTTACATACGCCGCATACTGAGGGGGGCAATATTTGCTTTTACTTCATCTTCAACTTGTTGATTCTCCATCATTTCCATTAATCTTTTGCGTGCTTTGAAGAGATTTGATTTCGATGTGCCTTCCGAAATACCTATCATTTCTGAAATTTCGGGGTGCGAATAGCCTTCAATGACGTATAAATTGAAGGCCAAACGGTACGATTGTGGCAATTGCTGCACCAATTTTAAAATCTCTTGAGCCGACAAACCACTCAATATTTCGGCATCAAAAGGCTGTTCTTCGGCGTCCGAAATCGGCTGCGAATCAAGCCTTTTGACGGTAAATCGGCGGTAATAATTTATCGCACACCGCACTAAAATCTTATTAAACCACGCTTTAAACGGCAATTCTCTATTGAATTTGTCTAAATTTTGCATCGTTCTTACAAAAGCATCATTCAAAATCTCCGACGCATCGTCTCGATTAGGGGCGTAGCGGCTTGCCACCGTCATACCGTAGTTATAATACAGACGATATAGCTGAGCTTGGCTGAGTCGGTCGTTCGCTTGACATCTTTCGAGCAATTGTATAAAAGTTGAATTGTCCATTTATATAAGAATACACAAAGGCGGTTTAATCGGTTGCCTTGAAGAAATAAAAATTAAAAATTGAGCATTAAAACGTGTCAAATTTACAAAGACTTTTCTTTTCTAGCCTCATTTTCCGCACTGCAAAAGTATTCGGTACTTTAATTAAATCTTACATTTGCCGATTCGTGCGTTTAAGCACCCCCTCAGTATTTTGATAAAAAATCATAACTGATGTAACGCAATGGCCCACTGATTTTAGGAATACGACTGATTTACACATGATTTTTTTCATAAGTGACTGATGTTACGCAGCCGTTAGTTGGTTATATCCAATATTCCCGAAGGGAATTTATGTTTATAGACTAGCATACAAGTTTGTTTCCAAAATCCCGAAGGGATTGTATATAAAAAGCGCGATAAATACATACAATCCCTTCGGGATTTTGGAAACATTTTGGCATCGGCGTTCTATAAACATAAATTCCCTTCGGGAATATTAGATAACGCTCAATTTTATCGGACTTGCGTAACATCAGTAAGTGATACAAAATAAATAATATCATCCACAACGCACTGTTTCTCGCTACGGAATTGAAATAAATAAAATCACATTTTACGGGCTGTTTCTCGCTACGCTCGAAAGACGCCCTTTAAAGGTTTTTTTTAGGAGGCAGCTTGTTTTTTGAAAGAAAATCTACGATTTTCTTTCAAAAAACAAGCTGCCTC
>JAYSRS010000239.1:0-5149 GCA_043720935.1 Saprospiraceae bacterium | reverse complement strand
CGGGTGCGAACCTCAAATTCCCTTCGGAAGTGTCGGGCGGGATGCAAAAACGCGTCGGCATTGCCCGTGCAATTGTCTTAAATCCAAAATACTTGTTTTGCGATGAACCGAACTCTGGCCTCGACCCTAAAACGAGTATGGTCATTGACGAGTTGATACGCAGTATCACGGTTGAAAATAATATCACGACCGTCATTAATACCCACGACATGAATTCCGTGATGGAAATAGGTGATAACATTACCTTTATTCATCAAGGCCAACTTGAATGGCAAGGCAATAAAGACGAAGTTTTAGAAAGCCCCAATCAAGAATTGCAGTCGTTTATTTTTGCCTCGCCGTTTTTGCAACGACTTCGAGATAAGGCGTTGGGGCGGGATTTGAACTATTAAAAATAGCTCAAATCAAAATCCTTTGTCATTCAGAAAACTCAAAGCATCATGTTAGACCATATTTTAGACAGCCTTAAATCGGCAGAATTGATAACCGCCGACGAGCAAATGCAGCTCAAAAATGCTGAACTGAACAAGCCTTTTTCGGTGCATTGGGAACTCAAAACGCTGCTGTATTTGGGTGTTATGTTGCTCAATATCGGCTTAGGTTATCTGATTTATCAACACATTGATACCATCGGTCACGCCGTTATCATTGGCGTTATCAGCCTTATTTGCTTGACTTGCTTTGGTTATGCGGCCAAAAAAGTTGCTCCTTTCACGCTAAAAGAGCTTAAAAGCCCGACAATTTACTTCGATTATGCCGTTTTATTGGGCTGTTTGACTTTTCTGACGGTTGAAGGCTATTTGCAATATCAGTACTCGTTTTTTGGAACGCGTTATGGTTTGGCGGCTTTTATTCCAACGCTTTTATTTTTTCCCGTTGCTTATTATTTCGACCATCGTGGCGCCTTGTCGTTGGGCATTGTTGCCCTAGCCGCGTGGTTAGGCATCAGCATTGCGCCTATGGATATGCTAAACAGTAATGATTTTAGCAATCAACCACTCGTTTATACAGGTGTTTTATTGGGCATTATTTTGTGTTTTATCGGTTATTTAAGCGCGTTAAAAGACATTAAAAAGCACTTTACTTTTACGTATTTTAATTTCGGCAGCCATCTGTTTTTTATTACTGCTTTAACCGCTTTATTCAATTTTAACCAAGAGCTTTTATTCACTTTAATATTGCTTTTAGGTGTTGCTTTTTTTATTTTTTATGCTCGAAAAACAACGTCTTTTTATTTCCTTTTGTTGGCCGTTGTCTATGGCTATATTGGTCTTACTTATTTGATTATCAAGGCTTTAAGTCATACAAATGCAGACCCCTCAGTATATTTTCTCTATTTTATCGTGTCGTGTGGTTTCGTTCTTTATTTTATTTTTAATTACAAAAAAATATTGACTCTACAACAAAATTTTTCAGAGAACCATTAACTATTTATCAGTCAATGCTTTATGAATGGCCAAAACTTGTTGAATCAATCCCGTTTGCGTATCGTTATGAATCACAAAATCTGATTGCTCGATTTTTTCTTCATCCGATAGCTGTTTCGACATCCGCGCTTCAATCTCCGCATGGTTCAAGCCCCCCCTCAGTAAAACGCGCTCAATCCGCATTTCTTTCGGCGCAACTACGCATATCATTTTGTCCATCAATCGAAAACCGCCGCTTTCAAAATGCAAAGCCGCTTCTTTGAGCGTGTAAGGTGCAGCCGTTTGCGCGTCGTGCCAATGCGCGCCGTCGGCGTGAACGGCAGGATGCACGAGGGCATTTAATTCTTTCAATATCAATGGATTAGAAAAGGCAATTTCTGAAATATGTTGCCGATTCAACGACCCATCTTCAAAATAAGCCGCTTCGCCAAATAGGTTTTTAATGCCTTTTATTAATTGAGTATCTTCAATCATCAAGGCTTTTGCACGGTCGTCGGCGTAGTAAACGGGAATGCCGAGTGTTTCAAAAATATGACAAACCGTCGTTTTTCCACTGCCGATGCCACCCGTTATGCCAATTTTTAAGGCTTTATTTTTCATCATTTTTATCAATAATTTGGGCAAATGTACGAGCTAAGGCGCATAGTTTTTGGAGAACCATCTAATGTTTGGTACTGGTATGAATTCTACCAATCCTGATTCAAGAACCAATATCCCTCTTCAAAAGGATTTTTATCAGATATTTTCAAGTAAGACCCCCTCAGTATTCATCGTGTTTTCTACTTTTGCGCGGTCACTAAGCAATTAGGGACAAACGTTCGGAAAAGGTTTCAATTTTCTTGAACGTGTACCGTTATTCATCATTTAAAAAAACTAGAATACATGAAAGATTGGACAAATAAAATCGGTTACACCCTTGTTTTCTGCTTACTTCAACTGGCTTTGGTCAAATACGGGCAATTTGCTTTTGGCGGCATTATGTTTATCTTCGGCTTATTTGGTGCGTTGATTTACGTTATGGGCCACAAAGCGATTGGCTTCGGCATGTTCGTCGGGATGCTTGTTTTCAGCTTCGTTCTACTCCTTTTCGGCGGCTTTTTTATGGAAGGTTGGGTATCGCCCGAAAAATGGTGGGAAGAATGGCAGAAAAAATAATTTGATGATTTTGCTGGAAACTACATTTACGAAATCTTAAAGATTTCGTAAATGTTTCTACTTACATGTCCTACCCTAAAAACGTTATTTTTACGCTATTCCAAGATATTTTATTTATTTTTTGATACAAACAAACGCAAACGATTTATATTTGGGCGTCTAAACGATTTCGTAAAAATCAAAACCGATAAAACATTAATCTATCTTTTCTCTACGTGCTACTACCAAATTTCAACAGCTTTTTTTCAAGTTTAAACAACTCCAACATGATTTCAACAGAAAATAAAATCCGTATTTTAAATGCATTGAGCATACTTGAAACAGACAGTCACGACAATTACGGGGACGTAACGGTACGCAAAGACGGTAATGACATCAACGGCAATCTTTTTTTCCAAATCACTTATGGACGGTATCAGACTATCGAACAAAGTTATTTAAAAGAATTGTTGACCAATTACGTGGCCAACAACGGGCAATTTGCCAATGCTATTAGCCCTTACATTCTTAAAATTGGCAATGGTGCGCTTGCGCAAAACGAGACTTTTTTGAATTTGCTCCGACAAGCAGGCAATGAAGATTCGATAATGCAAGAGACGCAAAACGTGCTTTTTAATACAAAATACTACCAACCTGCACTCGAATTCTTCACTGTCAACGGCTTCACGTACCCCCTCAGTATGTTGGTCATTTGCGACAGCTATATGCATTCGGGTAACATCAAAGACTATTTGCGTAAGCGGTTCAACGAACTACCGCCTAGCAAAGGTGGCTTGGAAAAAGCGTGGGTAAAAGCCTACGTCCGCGTCAGACATGAGTGGTTATCGGCACATTCAAACGAAATTATCTGCAAAACCAACTACCACACCAAGGCATTTATGACCGAAATTGAGCGCGATAATTGGGATTTGTCCAAACCAATTAAAACACCAATGAATCTGTGGAAATTTCTCCATTTTTAAACGGAATTATCTGCTTTATGGTACGGCGTAACATTTACAAAATCTTTAAGATTTCGTAAATATTGGTAATCAACGCTTTACGTATTAATATTTTACTAGAAAATAGGTTTGTACCATAAAGCCGATAATTCCATTTTTAAATCATCTTAGATAAAAAGTTGTTCGATTTATGAAAAGTACTGCAAGATACTTTTTTTTATTTGAAATGATGAAAATCATAACCTCAAATCCGTTCAATTAAAATTCAAAATCTGACGTACTTTCGCCCCATGACAAACGATAAAAAAATACCTTCTTACTTCAAAAACCTCGACGGGCTGCGGTTCATCGCGGCTTTTTTTGTTATATTAGGCCATTGCCAAAGCATTATTGCCAATGCGTACCTCGACAAAAAAATGGTTGTGCCTTATCAGCCTTACGCCAATAAATCTGCCGTGTTTGGGGTGGATTTTTTCTTTGTTTTGAGTGGTTTTTTAATTGCTTACATTTTGATTGGTGAACTCAAAACGACGGGAACGATTCAGGTAAAACAGTTTTATATTCGTCGGTCGCTGCGTTTGTGGCCACTTTATCTGTTAGTTGGCGTAGTCAGTATTTTATCGGCCAATTTTTTTATAACATGGTTCAACGTCCCTTATCCGCAAAGCACAATGCAACAAATTCTCCTGAATTTGGCGTGTTTGCTTACATTTAGCTTGAATTTTGAAACTTTACTGGGTTGGATGAGCGGCGGCGGCTCATTGATGGTAGGCCATTTTTGGTCATTAGGCGTCGAAGAACAGTTTTATTTATTATTCGCACCCTTGCTCAGATGGGCAAAAAACTGGATGGGTTGGTTTCTCGTAGGCTTGATTGCCTTGGGTTTTTTGTCAAGTTATTTTTGGGAAATCATCGCCAACGACGTTTTAAGATTGGGTTTGGATAAATTAAAACTCGACAACTCTTTTTACAATTTTACCATCAATCGGTTCTTTTATTTTGGCCTTGGCGGCCTGTTCGCGTGGGGGCAACAGGAAGAAAAATGGCTCCCTCAGTACCCGATGTCAAAATGGGCAAGTTATAGTCTGCAACTAGCTTTTTTGATTCCTTCGGCTTTTTATCTGTTTCGTTGGGTTTACTTTGAAGAAGGCGCGTGGTGTTTAAATGGCCTCATTGCATTGGGTTTAGTAGCCGTTGCGATTACAGAATATTCTGTATTAAGACTTGAAAATAAGTGGTTAAAGTATCTAGGAAAAATATCATTTGGTATTTACATTTTTCACATCTTTTCCATTCGATTAACTGAAAAAGTATTATTAAGCCTTGATGTTGATATGTTTTCTACGACTTATTTGATTTTATATCCTTTGATGTCAACCATTTTCGCGGTCGCTTTTTCCGTCATTTCTTACGAATATTTTGAAAAATACTTTTTGACGTTGAAGAATAAGTTTAGATAGGTAGTTATAACTTATAACTTATGTGAATTAAGAGTTGGAACTCCCTAAATCCGTTAGGATTTACACATTTATAGAAAAAATAAACGAAAGAGACCCCGAATCCAGAGGATTCGCACGTTGAAAGTTTGATAGCAGCTTAAAAAACGTGCGAATCCTCTGGATTCGA
>JAYSRS010000238.1:0-1845 GCA_043720935.1 Saprospiraceae bacterium | reverse complement strand
TCTTTCAAAAAACAAGCTGCCTCCGATAGATTTTCTCCACGCACGCCTTTTTCGCGTAGCGAAAAACAGTGCGTATTTTAAATTTGTACAGTAATATTAGAACTAACAATTGATTCATCATGGAAGAATTAGTATCACCGTTAAATACAGCCCTCATTGAGAGCGTTCTGCGACAAATCCACAAAGTCAATTACATGATTGATTTTTGCAATTTTCATAGTGAAGACAGTATGGCTAGACAGTATGAAAGACAACGCGAAGGTTTTTTAGAAGAACTAAACGAGTTACTTTCTGATTTTCGGATTAATGCGAATCTGAACGTTTTGGCAAGCGCGTAAATTGATGAAATAAAAGCAAAAGCCCACACAATACATTGGTAGTCAATGTATTGCGTAGGCTTTTTTACTTTATAAACCCGTTGCGACCGTTTTTTCTCCCCGTTTTTTAATCAATTCTTTACGCACATTCATGCTTCTAAACAACGCCAAAGGCGACAACGCACCACCCGCACGCAACCGTGCTTCCGCTACTAACGGGCGCACATCCGTCCTAAAAGCGTCTTGCAAAATCTCTTGACATTGGGTCACATCGTTGTTTTTTTGCGCCGCAACAAGGGCTTTTCTGTCCACTAAAAGGGCTTGCGCATAGGCCATCTGAATCGCTTCGACGGATTGTAACAAGTCTTCCAACGGGTCTTTTACGTTATGGGAGGCGTCAATCATCCATGCTAAATCACGGGCGTGATTCATTTGTCGAGCATCCATGCCCTCCACTAACTCATTGAAAATCAAGAACAATTGATACGGTTTCATGCTGCCCGCCGTCAAATCATCATCACCATATTTGGAATCATTGAAATGAAAACCGCCCAATTTTTCTTCCATCAACAACAACGAGACAATTTGCTCAATATTCGCATTCGGCAAATGATGCCCCAAATCCACCAAAGTGAACGCCTGTTTGCCTAGTTTTTGAGCATACAACAACGATTGACCCCAATCGCCGACGGTCATTGAGTAAAAATTAGGCTCAAAAGCCTTGTATTCGACAAACATTTTCCAATCCGAAGGTAACGCGGCGTAAATTTCCTCTAAACTTTCCAATGTATTTTTAAATGCCGTTCGAAAATTCAGTTGCCCCGGAAAACACGAACCGTCCGACAACCAAACCGTCAACGACTTCGACCCCAAAGCAATGCCTTGTTGAATCACCTCTAAGTTATGTTCAATTGCCTGTTGCCGCACCGCTTTTTTGACGTTTTGCAACGAGCCAAATTTATAGGTCTGTTCTTGATTAGCTTGGTCTTGAAATGTGTTTGAATTCATCGCGTCAAATGCCAAACCATGACTTGCCGCCAAGGCTTGAATCGCCGCCCCGTCCTTTGGTATATCCCACGGAATGTGCAACGAAATAGCCCCACTCGACTGATTTAAGGCGTGTAACACCCCAATATCTTCGATTTTTTGTTCCAAATTCGTCGGTTCGCCACCGCCCGAAAAGCGTCCGAAGCGTGTGCCACCCGTCCCCAAAGCCCAACTTGGAATGGCAATTTGAAAATCCACGAGTTTATTGATAATGCTTTCTGCATTCGGTAATTCGTCCGTCAATCGCGCCAAACGGCGGCTGTGTGCGGCTGCGAAATCGGCGTTGTGGTCGCCTATTTTTTGTTGTGAGATACGCATTTTGGAAATTAAAAATTAAAAATTAAAAATTGGGGACTAAAATCGGTTCTCAAACCCTAATTTTGGGGTCAGCAGTTTCTAATGTGGGATTTCGATCGCGGCGTAGCTGCCAAATCTCGGTAATATTCAAGCAATCAACGATTTTTTTACGCGGTGTAACCGC
>JAYSRS010000237.1:0-5163 GCA_043720935.1 Saprospiraceae bacterium | reverse complement strand
GCTGCCTCCGATAGATTTTCTCCACGCACGCCTTTTTCGCGCAGCGAAAAACAGTGCGTATGAAAATACGCTTTTATTTATTTCGCGTTACTAAGAATTAAGAATTAAGAATTAATAAGAGCAATTTCCGCTTTGAGATTTTCCACTGCGGCGTAGCTGCAAAATCTAGGTAACACGCCCGTAAACAAACTGAATTTAGTATGCGGTGTAACCGCAAAACCGCTTGTTTCGCGGTTACACCGCGTAAAGAAGTAGTTGGTTACTTGAATATTACCGAGATTTGGCAGCTACGCCGCTGCGAAAATCCCAAGCGAAAATTGCGAAAACCGACCTTGAATTAACACTAAACAATTGATTATCAATCATTTAATAGTATTTTATTCTGCACTAATTCTTAATTTTCAATTCAATTAAGCGGTTACACCTAGAACAGCTTCAAGTTTTGTTTTAATGCCTAATTTTGTCATACCGCCGACGTGTTTGTCAATGACTTCACCATCGCGGAGGAACAAAAGAGTGGGAATGCTACGAACGCCGTATTTTGTAGAAATTTCGGGATTGTCGTCAACGTCGAGTTTGCCGACAAGCGCAATACCATCAAATTCAGTAGCGAGTTCGTCAATAAAAGGGGCAATTTGACGGCAAGGGCCGCACCATTCTGCGCCAAAATCAACGAGTGTTACGCCTTTATTATCTAATGCGGCTTCTTTGAAGTTCGCATCTGTGAATTGGAATGCCATGTTTTTAAATTTAAAAATTGTTAAAAAAATAAATAATATTGAATTTTAAATACCAAGATACAACAAGCTGATTATCAATAACTTATGAAGCAATACCTCGTTTTTAATTTAGAATCAATCGCTATAACGTGATTTGTGGGCGCAAAGTTCACAACTCTTGCCTAATTTTTCAAATAAAAAATCGGATTTATCGGCATTTCGTCGGAAAATACTGAGGGGTTTCAGATTTAGGAAATTTTTGAAATTTCCTAAATCTCGGTAACACTTTCTAAAATTCTATCCCCTACTCACATAGTTTTATCGAAAACAAATCGAAATAAAAATGCGGTGGAATGCCCGTGAATTGTTGCCCAAATCTAAAATAAGACGGTGCGGGTACAAAATTGACGTGTCGAATGTAGCGATAAATGTACTTAAAAATGTCTGAATGTTCGGTCAAAGAGCCGCTGATACTGAGGGGTATCATTTCAGGATTTAATTTAAACTGTTCGTAGGTATTTAGGAGAAAATAAATCACATCTTGCGGTGTTCGGAAGGTAAAACTATTGGCAAAAATGAGGTCGCGGCCATCAAAAAACAGAACTTGTAATTGACCGTCTCTGATATTCGCAAACACTTGATGTCCGCCACGCAATTCCGCAATTTTCTGAAAACCTAAAATCAAAGTCGTGAAAATGTGGTGCATATTCGCCGAAGGAAAAGTCGTTTTAGCCGATGCAATCAGTTGACTGTCAGCTAAATAGATATTTTGAACATCTATACTTTTAATCGAGTCAACCATAATTTGGTCAAAACCAATCAATTCTGTCAAATTTTCAAAATAAGCGGCGTGTTGATTTTTATCGTAAAACTTTGTTGGAATCAGCGTAAAATGTGGCGTTGTAAAAACGATTTTAGTGCTTCGATACGTCTCTTTGAGCAACGGGTCATCGAAAAAAGCGGCCTTCAAACTTGACGCTATTGAGGCATCCGCACGTTGGTCAAAGTGAAAACTTTTGAGGGCTAAAACGTTGAGTTGTGCATCATTTACGACGTAGTAAATGCTGTCCGAACCGACCAAAACGTTGAGTTCGTAGGAGAGCGTTGCCTTTTGAGAAAAAGCAAATTCGACTATTTCTTGATTAATACGTCCCATTTTTCAATGATAAAAGTAGTATAATTTCTAAAGTATCACGTTTAGGAAATTTTAAAAATTTCCTAAACGTAACGCAAGCCTCTACAAATAAAAAATCAACTGCTTACGTAAACAGTTGATTTTCAAAGTTTTAAATTAATCTCAAACACGTGAATCTTTAATTTTAAAGCGTTCTATTTCACTTTGCAAATTTACAAATAACGAGATTCATTGCACCTTGAAATTTGAAATTTGAAATCCCTTCAAAATTAACCAATCAAACATTTACCATCATACTTTGCCCCTTCTTCGACGTGCAATTTTTTAGCTTTAATGTCGCCTTTGATAAACGATGATTCTAGCAAATGCAGCGTGTTAGCGACCGAAACCGTGCCAACAACGCGGCCTTTAATCGTGGATTCTCCTGCGTGTACGTTGCCTTCGATGAGGCCGCCCGCATCCATCACAAGGCGTTTTTCGCAAAATACTTCGCCTTTTACTGTGCCGTCAATCCGCATATTTTCCGAAGTCGTGATTTTGCCTTCGATAATCGTGCCTTTAGCGATGATGCACGTTGCGCCTTCAGGAGAGGTCACAACCCCGTTAGTTGTAGAGACGCCGTTCGACGATTTTTTCTCTGCTGTACCGTTAAAAAGTGCCATAAATTAGAATAGTGATTTTATGTAGTTTTTAGAATAGTGATTTTTATTACTTTAAAAAACATTGACTGTCAACGTTTTTTAAAGCCGTTTTAAACCAATTTCCTCCCTACGCATACTTGAATATAAGTTGAAAATTCGTTTATTTCGCCAAAAATAGATTTAGTTTTTAGACTGACCTACCTTTTCAGTAAAAAACTTATTTTTTACTGAGGGGGCCTAAATTTGAAGTTGTCATTTTTAATAACACCGTATTAACTAAATTTGGCGCACAACCCGCGTCAAGTTTGCAACTTGACGCGGGTTTGAATGGGCTTCTAAATTAATTACTCGCTATTTTTGTCGTCACTTTCGACTTCGGTTTATCGGTGTAAAAAACGTCGAGCATTCCAGATGTTACCGATTTTGGGACGATAAAACTGACCGTTTCTTCCCGCGTTGTTTTGTCCGATTGATTGTCAAAAGAACGGTCAACTTCGGGTTCTAGCTCTTGATTTGGCGCGGTGGTCAACCTAAATTTCAAGTAATTGCCTAAACATTTTCCTGAATATGATTTCACGCAATTGAGGTTTAAGTTCAACGTCAAACGGTCGCGTTCAGCGTCTATACTTTCTGATTTAATGCTTGAAATGGTTACTTTATAATCGCCATAATAACGGTCAACTACTTGCAAAACAGACGTTAACGCATTCCAATTTTTAGGCATAACAACAACAGGCTTTGGCAACGGTGCAACCTCCGTTGCTTGACGAATTGCCGCTTTTGAATCGCCTTTATTCAAGAAAACAAGTCCTAAAATCGTCAAAATAGCGATAGCCGCAATAACGCCAAAAATCACAAGCGGATTCATAGACGCATTTTTAGACCCCTCAGTATCCGCCGCTTTTTCAGCGTCATTTTCGGTTGTTTTAACCAAAGTTTCGGCTTCATCGCATAGATTGAGAAGTGAAAAATTGATGCGGTTTAAGTCCGCCGTCGCGTCTTCAAGGCCGAGTTGCACCTTTTTTTGAAGCTCCTTAAATTGCCCTTCGAGGAGCAAACTTTGATTCAACAATTGCGGGTCGTTGCCGCTTCGTTCTTTCAAAAACACTTGCAACATATCTACCGCTTGCTGCGTCTTGCCGTCAGCAACGAGGTTTTTTATTTTATCTGTTAAACTCATTTAATTTGAATTAAAAATTAAGAATTAAAAAGATGGTATATGAATTCTATTCTACGGCAAAATAGAAAATAGTGTTTAAATGTAGGCGTCTATTTTTTAAAGTAAAACCTAAACCTTTGATAATCAATAAATTGAAATAAAATAAAAATTTAAAATTAAGGACTGATTGATATTTGTAAAAAATAACCTACTCCATTTTATTACTTCTATACCTTCAAAACAAGTTGTCATTGCGACGCAGGAAGCAATCTTTATGTTTCAGCAGACTGCCTATAAAGAAAAAAAGACTGCTAAAATCGGGCAGATTGCTTCCTGCGTCTCAATGACGTCTAATTGAGTGTGCTGTATGTCAAAATAGAACTGGTTAGGTTGTTTTTACAAATTATCTTAGTCGTTTCCCAATTTTTAATTCTCAATTTTTAATTTTTAATTCATTGTTTATCGTTTTCCCTTGAATTTCACTTTTTTAATCAATTCGGCGTACAAAATAACATCGTGCGGTGCTTTTGTTGTGCCACCAAAGAAAGGATGAATAAAAACGGCCCACGATTGAAACCGTTTGAAATGGTAACGGCGCGTTAGTGAAAGCGTTTCACGGGGCGTAATAATCGACACTTTAATGTCTTTTGTGGCATAATCCAAGGTAATTTCCGTTTCAAAAGCCTCATTTGGCCCTACGCAAACGTGCGGATTGTCCTTGAAAAACGTGCCGCCGCGTTGGTGAAAATACGTATTTAGTTCAAAAGAATCTTTTTGATAATTGTATCGCCAACCCACCATCGCCGTATTGCCATGCGTAAACCACGGCGTAAAGGTAATGCCCGGAAGTTTGAGCCAATCGTATTGGTCTTGCTCAATATGGCCTTTTTTATCGCGTAATATATAACGTGCCGTCGTGTCGAACTTGATGCGCCAACGCAATAACTCAGGTTTCGACAAAAAACGACCACTCAATAAAGGTGTCGCGTGATGATGTCCTTTCTTAAAAATCCACTTTTTATTAATGGCCGTGGTGTCGTTTGCGCGTAGAATGCTTGCAAAAAGCAATAAAATAGCGAGTATTTGTAGTTTTTTCAAAACGTAATATGGGTTTTTAAGCTGTGATGAGAATTTGGCACAAAGGAATTGATTTTATTGGGTTATGAAAGTACCCCTCAGTATTTTTCTGCTAAAAGTCAAAAATGATGTATTAAAAATGGCGTTACGAAATAAAATCTATTAAATCTGTACAAAAATAGAAAATTATGTTAAGAAAAATATTACATTTAAAAAGTAAGTCAAACAGCCTTGAAAACACGTGTTTTCAAGGCTGTTTGATTTTAAATAACCTAAAAACTATATTTTTAGATTTGTTCTACTCAATTTCATACCGCTCAGTATTTGGAATGTGAAATAAATAAAAGCGTATTTTCATACACACTGTTTTTCGCTGCGCGAAAAAGGCGTGCGTGGAGAAAATCTATCGGAGGCAGCTTGTTTTTTGAAAGA
>JAYSRS010000236.1:0-1849 GCA_043720935.1 Saprospiraceae bacterium | reverse complement strand
TGGCAAAAGTGGCAAAAGATTTAGGAAATTTGCAAAATTTCCTAAATCTGATACCCCCTCAGTATTTTGCGACATAAAGCCGATAATTCCGATTAGTTATTTGCCAATTCACCATTCACCATATTTTTACCATGTCCACAGAAGAAAAAACGATTGAAACCCTCATCAAAGAAGCGCATTTGTCGGATGCCCAAAAGCGGTTCAATGCGTTTTTGGAATTATGCCTTGACAAACGTAATGATTTGATTCAAAATCAAGGCCGCACCGCCGCGCTCCAAGACAAGGAGATTACGGGGACGCTCACCCGAGAGGACGGCATTGAGCGCAACCGCATTACGTTGAGTTTTATCAACGAAATTTCGGCGTTTCGGAAGGAATTGTCCGATTATTTTGGCGTAGGTGACAGCCGTGCGGTTTTTGAAAATATTAAAAATCGGGATGATGTTATTCTGACCGCACTAGAGCCACGTGTGACGGATAAACAATATTTGATTGTTCGACAACTCAAAGACGGCAATTCGTCCATCGTTTTTCAGTTGAAAAAAGCGCACACCGACCAAGATGCGATTGCAATGGTGTTGAAAATGCCCGAATTGTCGCCCGAAACCAAGGCCGATTACGTTAAAGTCTCCACTTTACGCCACCGAAACATCATCAAATTGCTCGACCATGAGTTGAATGGTTTTCCTTATTTTGTCATCACGGAGTTTGTGCATGGCGAAAGTATGGCCAAAGCGATTGCCAAAACGGGTGCGCGGCCTCTGAATCAAGTTGTGGATTGGATGTATCAACTGGCCGACGCCTTGGATTATATGCGCCACAAAGGCATTTTGCATACAAATGTCCGTCCGTCGAAGGTTTATATTGATGAAGAAATGAATGTGATGATTTCGCCTTTTGATGCCAATAAAACCAACGAACGGACTTTTTCGCGTTTTCAAGATGTGTGTTTTTATGGTAGTCCTGAGTTATTGGCCCTTGACGGCGAGTCATTGACGCTGGCGCAAATGTGCATTTCTGACCAATATTCGTTGGGACTGATTGCGTATAAAGCATTGACTGGCAAGCATTTATTTGAAGGAACGTCTATTTTGGAGATTTTAAACAGTCGGGAACAGTTTAAAAATAATAAAATCTATCGGGCTGCTAAATTGGCCATTTTTCCGTCGGGTGCTTTGGGGGCAATTTTCCGTCGAATGCTGAACGAAGACCCGTCAAAACGGTATTCTAATTTGCACGAAGTTGTCAGGGTCATGCACGCACATACGCGTAAATCGAGAAAATCGGACACAACGAACGCACTTAGAGAGAGTTATCGCCGCTGTTTGGCGAGAAATCGGTCATTGATTGATGATTTTTATACGGCTTTATTTGAGAAATTACCTGCCGTCAGAGTCGATTTCCAAACGCCCAAACGGCAATTGGCGATGATGCAAATGGCCGTTGACATTTTGATTGATATTGATGAAAAACAACCTTTGTTAACCACTTTGATGAGCAGCGACAAGCATAAAAGTTACGCGCTCGACACCTTTGATGTTTTCATTGATACGTTGTTAGAAACGCTCAAAAACAATGATGCTCAATGGGATTCCGTCGCATTAGACTGGCAATTGCTGCGCGAAAAAACGATAAAAACGATTGTGGATGCGCGAAAAGTGGCGTAAAAGATTTCAAATTTCAAGAGATTCAAATTTCAAGAATTTCAGATTTCAAGAGATTCGAGATGTAAAAAATAGACCCCTCAGTATTTTTGGGTCTTTGACAGTTTTAGCGGCGTCGCGTTTTTTGTCATTCAGAAGGAATCTCTATTTGTTGCATTTTACCCTATTTCGGCGAAAATACACAG
>JAYSRS010000235.1:0-5168 GCA_043720935.1 Saprospiraceae bacterium | reverse complement strand
TTCAAAATTGTAGGCATTTTAAATTTTTAAAAAACAAGCGTTTCCCAAATTATTGAGCATTTATATCTACAATTTTGAAAACAAGTACCCATCTCTTTTTTAAGTAAAAAATGATAAATTTCTTAAAAAAAAGCCTAAAAAGCGTTTTTTTTTAAAGTATTCCTACCTTTGCGGCCTACAAACAGGAAATACTGAGGGGGTATAAAAATATAGTCGGCTATTAGATATTGAGATATTTTCTAAGGAAACAGAACTCAATTCATACTAATACCTCAATATCACCAATATTCCAATATCATCCATCCCAGTTTCCCATTTTCAAACAATTTTTTAATAAAAATCGTACAACTATGCCTTATTTGTTTACGTCTGAATCCGTATCGGAAGGACACCCAGACAAAATCGCCGACCAGATTTCGGACGCACTCATTGATAATTTCATGGCATTTGACCCCACGTCGAAAGTAGCTTGCGAGACACTCGTGACGACAGGACAGGTCATTTTAGCGGGTGAAGTGAAATCAAAATCGTATTTAGATGTCCAAGGCATCGCCCGTGAAGTGATTCGCAAAATCGGCTACACGAAGTCCGAATATATGTTTGAAGCGAACTCTTGCGGCATCCTTTCGGCTATTCATGAGCAATCAGCCGACATCAATCAAGGTGTTGAACGTGCCAATCCTGAAGAACAAGGTGCAGGTGACCAAGGCATGATGTTCGGTTACGCGACCAACGAAACGGACAATTATATGCCCCTTGCGCTTGATTTGGCGCATAAAATCCTCATCGAACTCGCTGCGGTGCGTCGTGAAAACAAGCGCATCAGGTACCTTCGCCCCGATGCAAAATCGCAGGTGACGATTGAATACGCAGACAACGGCAAGCCGATTCGCATTGACAGCATCGTCGTTTCAACACAGCACGACGACTTTGCGGCTGACGAAAAAATGTTGGCAACCATTCGCCAAGACATTATTTCTTACGTCATTCCACGCGTCAAAGCGCAAGTGAAGCCAAGTTTGAAAAAATTGTTCAACGACCAAATTACGTATCACATCAACCCAACGGGTAAATTCGTTATCGGTGGCCCACACGGCGATACAGGTTTGACGGGACGTAAAATTATTGTTGATACTTACGGCGGCAAAGGCGCACACGGCGGCGGTGCTTTTTCGGGTAAAGACCCGTCAAAAGTTGACCGTTCGGCAGCTTATGCAACGCGTCATATCGCTAAAAACTTGGTAGCGGCGGGTATCTGCGACGAAGTTTTGGTTCAAGTCAGTTACGCAATCGGCGTGGCGAAGCCTTGCGGTATTTTCGTTGACACTTACGGCACAGCCAAAGTGAAAAGCGCAAACGGCAAGCGCATGAGTGACGGCGAAATCGCTAAAATCGTAGAAGCTACCTTCGATATGCGCCCTTATTGGATTGAAAAACGCTTGAAATTGCGGAATCCAATCTATGCTGAAACAGCAGCTTATGGCCACATGGGTCGGACAAATGAAGTCGTGACCAAGACCTTCACAGGGCCAAACGGCGAGACTAAATCCGTTGAAGTGGAGTTGTTCACATGGGAAAAATTAGATTATGTGGATAAAGTCAAAGCGGCTTTTGGTATGTAAAATAAATGTTAAACGTTGTCGAGGTTGCAACCTCGACGACGTTGACGAATAAAAAAAATGTCCAACACGTTAACGCGTGTTGGGCGTTTTTTGTTGAAAAATGCCGTTTATACTGAGGGGGGACTTCTCATCTCGTAAATTTTCTGAAAATATTTAACGCTATAAAATTAACTTGCTTAACTAATTCTTTCTACTTTTATCTGCTTCAAAATCGTTTATTACTAAATCGTCACTTACTCTATTCATAATTTATTGTTCACCATTGAAATTGATTTTAAATAAAAATATGCCATCCCATTTTGTAAAATACTGATAATCAAGTCATTGCATTTTGAAAGCTGAAATTTGCAGCAATTTCCGCTTTAGAATTTTCATGGCGGCGTAGCTGCTAAATCTTGGTAATATTTAAACTTTCCACCACTTTTTCTACACGGTGTAACCGCGAAACAAGCGATTTTGCGGTTACACCGCATGGAAAGTTGAGCTTATTCCGATGAAGGTCGAGATGGGTCATGCTTAGCATTACCGAGATTTTGCAGCTACGCCGCAACCCCGAAGAAAAATCGGGACAGGCTTTGAAATCCCCAAGCGGAAATTGCCGTGAAATTTGAAATCACCTCTAATCTATTCGTTAAAATGAAAAAACAACTCGCTTTTCTAGTGCTTTTCAGCAGTGTTTTATGCACCTCAAATGCCCAAAATTTGGCCGCCGACTTGACAGAAATGAAGTCGTGGTTTACGGGCTAATTCGACAATTTTCAGCAAGTTTGGCAGGAAAAAGAAGACAAAATGCCCGATTCTATGCGCCATGAGCGCATTTATTCCATCTTTTTGCCCGTCTCAATGCCCAAGGCTGGCGAAAACGCGTTGTTAAACCCGACGGCACGTTGACGCCTTACACGGTCGAATTGTCGCAGGTGATTTTTGAAAAACGTATAAACGTCTTAAAATTAGCGATTTATGAAGAGGGAACGGAGCGTGCCATCACTTATAATTGGACAAATCCAGAAGCAGAACGCATTGGCATTAACCTCCGTTATCTGCAAGTCGGTTTGACGATGGTCAAAGAAGGCTTAAAAAATAAAGAGGATAAAAAATAGCCACGTACGTAGCCCGACCTTAAGGTCGCACTATAACTGTTGTTGTTTTTTTCAAAAAAAATCCACAACTTTGCACATCATTTTGAAGGAAGTGAACGTTTTAAGCGCGTTTTGAAAAAACAGCACTTTGAACGACTTTATGGGCCACTGATTTTACTGATGCGACTGATTTACACTGATTTTCTTTTATTATCAACAAGAAAACTAGGAAATCAGCGTAAATCAGTTGCATCAGCCAATCAGTGGGTCATCAAGTGCCCGACAAAAACGTAAAGGACACATCCCATATCTTGAAACCAATTTTTTTCATTAGAAAATTACTAACAGAAATGAAACGCATCCTGCTTTTCGCACTCGTATTTTGTAGCTTTTTGCAAGCCACAACGGCGCAATTGACCGCTGTCAGAGAGCAACCGACTAATGTATATACCGTACAACTCGGCACTTTCGACCCCTCAGTAAAACAGGCGGATTTTGAAGCTATCCGCGCTTACGCCTACGTGTATCAGCGCGACGGCGTGGTGTTCGCAGGTAGTTTTGCCGATGAAACGGCGGCTGAACCTGTTTTGGAAAAAATAAAAGCCAAAGGTTTTACCGACGCTTTTATTGCTAGCCGTTCGTTGAAAAAAGCGAAAACCGTTTATGTCATTCAAATCGCCACGCGTAATTCAGGTGAGCCGATGAATTGGAAGGCTTACGCACCCGTCGGCGACTTGTACACGATTCCGAATTTGGCGCAAGTCCGCATCGTTCATGGTTTTTACGATGAAAAAGGTGAAGCCAACATCAAATTGAAGGAAATTCAAGAGATGGGCTATGCTGATGCCTTTGTCAAAGCCGTTAAAGACGTGACGATTAATCCGTTGAGCGTATTTGATACGGGCGATAAAAAATTGGTGACTCAACCAGCAGCTCCCTCAGTAGTTGAACCGAAAACTGTCCTAAGAGACTATGTAGAACGTTCGGTTCTTGCCACAAAACGCAAATCGGTTATCAAACTTCAAGAAGCCCTCAACGAAGGCGGCGCGCCAACTAGCGCAATTGACGGCCTTTTTGGCAGAACAACGCAATTGGCCTTTGAAAAAGCGATTCAAACCAACCGCCGCTTGGCAACGTTCAATGAGTTATCGCAAAAACACCAAGGTTTTGAAGGGTGGGCAGATGCGCGATTGTTGATGACAATCAGCCGTGAATTAAGTGTTAAAGACAATGCGTCGGCGATTGTTCCCGACCTTTTGAACAATTTGCCCGATGAAGCCCTAAGTGCTGCCGAATCAACAGGCGCGTTGAATTGGCACGTTGCCCACTGGAAAAAACTTGATGCGTGGTCGGCTACTTCGCAATACAATGACCAAATCGCAACGGCCTATAAAATCGCCTATTATCGTTCTTTGGTGCATTTGGAAGACTATTTTGCTGCAAAAGGCTTGCGTGGTGAAGCGGGAACGGCACTTGCCGTGTCCGTTTTGAAAACCTTGGTCGGCAAAGATTTTGATGGATTTTAAAGTTAAGAAATATTTTGATGTGGAAGCCGCATAAACATTCGTTTGTGCGGCTTTTTATATCTGAATGTGCCCCCTCAGTATTTTGAACAATTTAACAAAAAAACAATTAAATTTGCACCTTGAAATCGTAGTACGGACTAAAGTCCGTGACGTTTATCGAATAGCCACGGACTTTAGTCCGTGCTACACATTTTAGAAATTATTTATTTTAAAACATCAACGTTGGAAATAGAAAATAAATAAAGCAAGTAATTTTAGTTTATAAATTATTGATAATCAATGGCTTATAAATTTTAAATGCTTAATTTTTAATTTTTAATTTCCTTAGTTTCTGACGCTGACCTTTAAATTCAGTTAGTTATGTTCCATCAAATCCAACAGTCGCAATATCCCGACTATTTGACCGCGCCGATGGCTGCGGAATTGACCGAAGCAGGTTTTGAAAGCCTCAAAACCGCCGAATCGGTCGAAAATGTGCTTGAAAATGAAGAAGGAACGGTGCTTGTCGTCGTCAATTCTGTATGTGGTTGCGCGGCGCGTAATGCCCGTCCTGCGGCGATTGCAGCGACACGAGAAGGCAAATTGCCCTCGAAATTGGTCACTGTTTTCGCAGGTGTTGACGGTGCGGCGGTTCAAAAAGCACGCGATTTCTGCTTGCCTTATCCGCCGTCTTCGCCCGCAATGGCGCTGTTCAAAAATGGTCAATTGGTACATTTTATCGAGCGTCACCACATCGAAGGCCGTCCTGCTTCGGCTATCGCCAACGATTTGAAGCAAGCATTTGAGACGTATTGCTAAGCGTGATTTTAGATTCGAATTCCAAATTTTAACGTGTAAAAAACTACTTAGGAATGCGAAATAAATAAAAGCGTATTTTCATACACACTGTTTTTCGCTGCGCGAAAAAGGCGTGCGTGGAGAAAATCTATCGGAGGCAGCTT
>JAYSRS010000234.1:0-5171 GCA_043720935.1 Saprospiraceae bacterium | reverse complement strand
TTGCCAAATCTTAGAATAAGCATTAAAATGCAGCTTTTCTTTGAGTATTTTTCAGTAAATGCTATTTTTCAAAATACTGTGGGAAATGTCGGTTATATTGTCGGCACGGTCTATTAGCATATCAATTTGAGCCGTCATTTTACCCGCATCATCTTTGATATTGAGATAACTCGTGGACGTTTGAATGCCGCTAATGCCCAAAGCCTTCGTGATTTCCGCTTTATGAAGATGACACAACCACTCGAAAGCCAACCCACACCATGTTTTGTAGGCACTACTGTCTATTTGGCTCATCCAATTAGAGATTTTTCGATTGCTGATGAAATTCAAATAAAAACGTGAATAAAAATTAGCTAATATGTACTTGCCACCATTTGCACTTTTGCCGTAAGGTACCCTATATTCCACGTACCCCTATGTTCCACGTACCCTATATTCCACGTACCCTATATTCCACGTACCCTGTGACTATCAACTCATCCAGTATTTTTGTTGCATTGCCTGAATTTGTGATTTTTGCTTGTTTTAGCAGCTCTATGCGTTCCATGCCACAAGGATGTTTGACCAATGTTTTAACTATTTGAAGGTGCGCTTCGGGCTTGTGAAAAATGGCGTTGTACAAATTGTCGAACTCATTTTTCAGCAAACCACCGTCCGAAAAACACAGCCTTTCGATACATTGTGCAGCACTCTCTCCAATTTTCACTTCATTTAGATAAAAAGTTAAGTTACGCGTTTTAAGTTAGGCGTCATACAAGAAATAAGATACCCATTTTTACTAGAAAAACACGTCAAAAATGGGTATTCTATTATTTGTACAACCCCTTACGGCAAACTCAAAACCCTGTAATTCAAAACTGAAAACCGATGTTTTTGCTCAATCCACCGATTTTTTTGCTTTGTTCTTCTACCATTTTGCTCGTTTACGACATTTCGGCTCTTGCAAAACCCACTGTTTCACGAAATAATTGAGGTGAAGCATCGGCATTTTTTTTGAAAAATCGGCTAAAATAGTGTTCATCATCATAGCCCAAATCGTAGGCAATTTCTTTGACCGATTTGTTGGTCAAGTATAATTCACGTTTGGCTTCAATAACAATACGTTCGGCAATGAGGTCGGTTAAGGTTTTATTGAAATGTGTTTTTGTGATTTTCGCCAACGATTTGGGAGAAATATTCAAAAGGTCGGAATAATCACTTGCCGAGTGTTTGGTCTTAAAATGTTCTTCAATATTATCCTTCAATTCTTGCAGGATAAACGGCTCTTTTTTATTGGCAAAATTAAGCGTTACGTGGTCATTTTGGGCAATTTTCAAGCGCGATGCGGTTATCAAAAATATTTTCAAATAAGACACCAAAAGCTCATACTGTGCCAATTCAAGGTGTTGCATTTCGGTAGCTATCTGCGTTAAAATCATCTCAAAAGTCCGTTCTGCCGCGCTATCTACGTGGACATACGGCGGATTGTAGATATTATTGAACAAAACACCATTGCAAGACACATCTTTGTGGTGCTTGTGAATACAGAAAAAATCGGGATGAAAATGCAAAGCAAGCCCTTCTGAATCAGCTGCCAAATTGAGCATAAAAGGTTGATAAGGCGAAAATGCCAGTAGCGTATTGAGGCTAAAATCATATTTAGAAAAATCAGCTTTTAACGTACCGTGTCCTTGGCGAATCCAAATCAAAGAATAATAATTCAGCCTTTGAATGTGGTCGAAATAACCTTCGTTACCAAATTTATGCAACTTGAACACCAGATTGCCAGTCTGCGGATTGACGAGTGTGTGGGTTTTATTTAGTATCATTTTTTTTAACCTATAATCTATTTCTGCAAAATTTTCACGCTTGCTTAAAAGAGCCTTTTTTCTAACAGATTGATTTTAGAAGTGTTAGTAACGTCTAAGGTTCAGAAAAAAAATAGACGTTACTAACTGCAAATTAACGCTTTTCTCAATTCGTTTTCTTTACTTCTGCCCATTTTGCAGGCAATTTTTGGAGGTACGCCTTCTCGTCCTTAATCCACAATTCCTTTGTGTCGAACCGTTGACCACTAAAAGCACCGTCGTAAAACAAGTACAATTTATTGTCAATCACCTTAAAACTTTCAGGATTGATGGGAAATTTTGATGATTTTTCGGCAACACCCCAAGCACAGACGCCATTGCATTGCGGCAAAAACTGCTCGGGCTTCGCTTTGAAGGCGTCTTTGTGGGCTTGCGACGTAAAATAATAGGTCACATTGTTGTGATTAGCCGCGAATTTAGCGTCTCCTTTTGCCGCTTTGAAGTCTTGAAAATACGACACAACATCGTAACCGCCGATTGCTAAACCGTTCGCGTCAACGGCCTCTGTTTGTGCAAAAATGTTGGCACTAACGAACAACAAAATAAGGGTGAGCATTGAACTAAACTTTTTCATTTTTACTTTTTTTTAAAATTTTGTTAATTGAAAAATAATAACGATTCAAGTAAATTTAGAGACATTGAGGTATATTGTCACCGTTTCTAAACGTTTTAAGTGGAACGTTTACTTTATCGTTATTTGACAGGGCAAAGGTGCGGCGGGTTGTGTTCTTGGAAAATGGACAGGCTTCGTTTCTGCATGGATAATTTTCCCGAGTAGTTTTTTTAAATAAAAATGGAAAAATCGTAAAAAGAGACCCCCTCAGTATAAAAGCCTTTTTTCACTCAAAAATCGTTTTCCAAGGAATAACAAACGGCAGCACAACGACCCAAACAATAAAAGTTATTGCCATTCCTTTTGGATAAGGTTGCTGATTTTGGAAGGCAGGTAAAGCAGCAAATAGCAACCACGAACTTTTATAAATCAATTGAAAAAGTAAGACCAAACTCATTTTTTCGGGATAAAATAAACCCAAAATAGACAGTAAGAATATCGCAAACCACAACGCCCCAATCAAACGAATCGCTTCGGAATAGACGAAATTGCCTTCAAAAACGGTCATTTGCGCCTTTTGAGGATTAAAAAGGCTCGTGATGCTTATCCAACCCGCCACGATGATATTGGCACAATATATTATTTTTAAAGCTATCATGTTTTTATTTTTTTTTATTTTTTAAATGTTCTACCAATGCCCGTTTTCAAGACGGGATAAATGTCGTTTCTATCGGCGCTTATTGTGCCGCTAGTCGTTGTGTAATTTTCAATAAATTCACGAAATGGATACCTATTTTCTGAATTTTTCGAACAGATAGTGTTTAAAAAGTTTTAGAAATCTCTGCGTAAGACCCACTGATTCAAAAGGATTCCTTTTTTAACGGAAACGTTTATGGAAAAAAATCAGTGCAAATCAGTCGTATCCCTCAAATCAGTGTGTCATTGCGTAACATCAGTTATTGGAACAAAGCGTTCATATCAAGTGAATCGTTAACTAATTGCTGAGAATAGTCATTTGTTTTTAACCCATGCGTGGTTATCATCGTAAGGAAAATCGTCTTATTTGTCCCTGTTTCAGAACGAAAAGCCGACAGTTTATTTTGCAGATTTTCAGAATAAGGTTTGGTAATTGTGAATTTTTCAACCGAAAATTTTATTTCACAAACATTGATAACGCGGTCATTTCGGTCAATAATGAGGTCAATTTGCGCGCCTTTTTCCGCTTCTTTGCTTCGCCACGCCGATACCTCGGTATAAACCCCACTAATGCCCAATTCTTTTTTGATGGCATCCAGATGATAGCGACAGATGTATTCATAGGCGTAACCACTCCATGCCCGCCATTTTGGGTTGTTGATTTGCGTGAGCCAAGCCCCTTGACCTTCGGCTTTGGAATCTTTGACAAAAGTTAAATAGAACAGGATAAATGGGTCAATGAGTTGATAAAATATGTCTCTTTTGGCTTTTCCGAAGGGAAAATAGCGTCTGATAAAGCCTGATTTTTCCAATTCATCCAAAATTTGAGTGGCTGTTCCGCCGTCTTTTATGCCTGCCAAAGCCAACATTTCTTTGCGAATTAAGCCTTTTGATTTTTGTATCAATGCCTCAATAATGGCCACGTGTCGGTCGTATTTATCAAATAGGGAACGGAATAGATTAGCATATTCTACATTCAAAACGCCGCCAGAAGTAAAAAACATTCGGTCAATATTTTGAGCAACACTTCGATTAGGCAGCACATTTTCAAGGTAATAAGGTATGCCGCCCATGGCCATATAAAGTTCGAGCAATTGATAACGGGTGTAAACTGCGCCCCTTGATTTCAAGAATTGCTCTGTTTCATTAAGTGTAAAAGGTTGTAAAACAATACGTTCTGTAATGCGGTTGTGCAAACCACCGCGATTATTTATGAGCTCATTAATCATCCAAGTAGCTGCCGACCCACAACCAACTAGCAACACATCGGTACGGCGTGCTGCCCAACTATTCCAAAAATGCTCTAGGGCTTGCATAAAATCAGAGCCTTGCGTGTCGAACCATGGCAATTCGTCAAAAAAAATGACTTTCCGCGCGCGTTTATCTTCGCTTGCCAATTTTATGATGGATTGAAAGGCTTGAAACCAATTAGGTGGCACATTGCCAACGGCCAATTCAGGTGCTGTGGAAGCTAAGTTGGTATAGAAATTCACCAATTGTTGCTCAAGTGTTGCATTACCCAAAGCGGTCATTCTAAAAGTAAAATGTTCGCCGAGATATTGGTCAATCAGATAGGTTTTGCCTACGCGTCGCCGCCCGTAGATGATAAGAAATTCGGATTTGTTGCTGCTGAAAACACGGTCTAATATTTCCAGTTCATTTTTCCTGCCGATGATGTTTTGTGGAACTTCCATATTTTGCAATTTTATAAATTCAGCGCGAACATACGATTTATCATTGATTCGCGCTGGATTCATTAGAAGACTTAGCGTAAACGTATAATTTTAGACATATTCGCGCTAAAAAGAGCGTTTTTACTGAGGGGTAGTTTATCAAATTTCTGACAATCTATCAATCGCTTCGGATTTGTTCCTTCGTCAATATTGGCAATCACAATAGCCTCTGAAATGACTTCGGCAATGTTAATGCCTTTGATTTGGTGTGTCTTTATTTCCATTTTTAATTCTGATTTTTCACTTAGGAATGCGAAATAAATAAAAGCGTATTTTCATACGCACTGTTTTTCGCTGCGCGAAAAAGGCGTGCGGGAAAAAATCTATCGGAGGCAGCTTGTT